>DAIRVB010000198.1:0-7519 GCA_036803065.1 Streptosporangiaceae bacterium | reverse complement strand
GACGGTCGGCATCGGCGTGACCGGCGGCGAGCTTTTCGACCTCGTGCACCGCCACCTGGGCGACCCTTTCTTCGGCGTGCACCTCAACCCCGGCCATTTCATCCACCTCGACGAGTGGCCGAGCTCCCCGATCTGGGAGGGCTCCCAGGTGCAGCTCAGGTCGGGAATGGCGCTCCAGATCGATATCATCCCGGCCACCGGAACCGCCTACCACACGACCAACATCGAGGATGGGATCGCGCTCGCCGACGAGCCGACACGGGTCGAGCTCGCCGCCCGGTACCCGGACCTCTGGCGGCGGGTCTCGATGCGCCGCGCCTTCATGGCCGACGTGCTTGGCATTCAGCTCAAGCCCGAGGTCCTCCCGCTGTCCAACCTGGCTGGCTACCTGCCTCCGTTCTGGCTGTCACCGGGCCTGGCGATGCGCCGCTGCTGACCGCAGGCGCTGCTGACCGCAGGCGCGGCTGGCCCGCAGGCCGCGCGTCGCGCGGCTGACGCCGGTCGCGGCGGGTGGTACCGGGTTATCCTGAGTGCCCCATGATTGACCGTGACTTCCCACCCCCGGCAGATTCGCGCCCCACGCTGGCCGGCGACCTGGTCAGGATCCGCCCGGGCGGCCCCGATGACGTGGAGCCGCTGCGCGCGATCTTGGCCGAGCCCGCGGTGGCGTGCTGGTGGGGAGAGCCGGATCCCGCCGAGGAGATCGCGGCCGACTTGCTCGGCGACAGTTCCTCGGTGCTCCTGGTGGTCGAGGTTGACGGCCGGGTGGCCGGCGGAATCCAGTTCCACGAGGAGAACACCCCGATGTACCGGCACGCCGGGATCGACATCTTCCTCACCAGCCACCAGCACGACCGGGGCCTGGGCACGGAGGCCGTCCGCCTGCTGGCCGCGTTCCTGTATGAGCAGCGAGGCCATCACCGGCTCACCATCGACCCGGCGGCAGCCAATCACCGGGCGATCAGGTGCTACGAGAAGGTCGGCTTCCGCCGGGTTGGCTTAATGCGCCGCTACGAACGCGGATCCGATGGCCAGTTCCATGACGGGCTGCTCATGGACCTGCTCCGTGAGGAACTGGCACCCGGCTGGTGACCGTCAGTCACCCGGGTTGTCCCGAGTCCGCGTAGTCAGCACAGGCGGCTCCGTTGTAGGTGCAGTTCGACGGGGTGATCGTGTTTCCGCGGGCCAGGAAGTAACCGGACTGGCTGGCCCCCGGGGCGATCGTCGGCCAGTCCGGTTGAGCTTCCATGACGACGGTGTAGCCGCCCGGATTCGGGTCGATGGGACCCCAGGTGACCTGGATCTGGTCCCCGGGGAACGCGGCGGACAACTCCCATCCCGTGATGACGGTGCTGCCGTGGTTGGCGATGGTGAACTCGCCCATCATGCCTCCGTACCAGCGCACGATGAGTGCGTAGGTGACGGTGACCGACGGGGGAAGCTGTGACGTGGCCGAAGCCGCCGCCGACGGCACAGTGGCTGGGAGTGTGCTGGCGGATGTCGTTGGGGAAGCACTGACGCGCGGTTTCGCCGGCCGCATTAAGCCGTATGTCGTGCCGCGGGCCGCATTACGGTTCGCCGTGCGGCCGCCTGCCGGTGTGGCGTGCGGGGCAGTGCAGGGCACCCCCCCGCATTCGGTCATCATGGCGCTCGGGGACTTCGGCAAGATGAAGATCACGCCGCTGGCCAGCACCATGAATCCGGCGCCGGCCCCGAGCCCCGTGTACCACGGGTGCCTGGTCGCCGCTTCGAACCGGCGGCGCCAGATCGCCGCGTCGAACCAGCGGCGCTGGGCCGGCTCGTGGAGAAACCGGCGCTGGTCCGGTTCGTCGGGAAACCGGCGCTGGCCTGGCTCGTCGGGGAACCCACGCCCGGTCGGTTCGGTGAGGAATCGGTGCTGGTCCGGTTCGTCGAGGAACCCATACCTGGTCGGCTCGTCGATCAGTCGGTGCTGAGTCTGCTTGTCGTGCCACCATTCCTGGTTGCCCCACCAAGGCTGGCGAGGCGCGCCGAACGGTGGGCGCCGGGTCGGCTCGCTGGACGGCCGCCGGCGCGATGGCCTGCGTCGGCCTGCACTACCCATTGGCTGGATGCCGCGTAGCTGTTCGAGACATGGCCAAAGCCCCAATCTGCATGCGTGGCCCCTCCGTGAGGCAAACTGACCTTGATAATTCAGAATGGTAAGGCCACTTCACATGTGAAAACCCTTTCAGACGTATGACGAAATAGCCTTCCACTGCAGAGCGTGAGGAACTCACTGCGCTGCGCTAGAAGACCTGACTGCGCAGTGAGGTCCTGAGTGACCGTCAGGTGGGTAACTCGCGCAAGTGGTGGCCCACGACGGCCTCGCCCGCACCCACCACGCCACCGGCGATCACGGCCAGGCCTGCCACCATTGGCAGGAAGCTCTTGCCCTTTACACTGGTCTCGGCGCCCCCGAAGCCGATCAGGTCCGCGCCCAGCTCACCACTGCAGACAGCCACGGCCAACGCGGGCCGTAGGCCTCGCTGACTCCCCGCCCCGCGCCCAATCCATTGGGGTGACCCGGTGGCAGGACGCGGTACCCCGGCGACAGCACTGCTGGCCAAGCTGGGCATCAAGCACGCCGTGCACGTCTACGAGCACGATCCGCGACGTGGCTCCTACGGCCTGGAGGCGAGCGATGCCCTGGGCATCCCGCCGGAGCGGGTGTTCAAGACCTTGGTCGCCGAGGTTGACGGCATGCTGACGGTCGGCGTGGTCCCGGTCGCCAGCCACCTTGACCTCAAGGCGCTGGCTGCGGCGGCCGGCGGCAAGAAGGCGCGGATGGCCGATGCGCAGGCGGCCGAGCGGGCGAGTGGCTACGTGCTCGGCGGCATCTCCCCGCTTGGCCAGCGCAAGCGCATGCCCGTGGTGATCGACTCCGCCGCGCTGGGCTTCGCGACCATCTTCTGCAGCGGCGGCCGGCGCGGGCTGGAGATCGAACTGGCTCCGGGTGACCTGGTCCGGGCGGCAGGCGCGGTCGTCGCCGAAATCGGCCAGCCAGAACACCCCTGAAGATCATCGCGGAGCCTCACCACTGGTAGGGCAGGAACTTCCCGTCCAGCACCACAACGACACGATCGCCCGCCGGGTCTGGCTCGCGCCTGACATCGAGGCGGAAGTTGATCGCACTCATGATGCCGTCGCCGAACTGCTCGTGGATGAGTTCCTTGAGGGTGGGGCCGTAGACCTGGATGACCTCATAGAACCGGTAGATCGTCGGGTCCACCGGGACTGCGGCGCCGAGAGCCCCGCGGGTGGGCTGCAACTGCAACGCCTGCACCACCTCCGCGCCGAGGTCCAGCAGGGACGCGGCGGCCACCGCCTGCGTGGCGGTCATCGGCTGCTGGCCAAGCAGGGCCGATGTCGTCCAGGCCGGCGGGCGTCCCACCGCGTCGGCCAGCTGGGCCCAGGTCAAGCCCAGCCTCGTCGTGGCGGCACGAACCTCCGCGGCCGCCTCCTGCTTGGTCATCACGGCACTCCTCCTGTCACCCCGCCCGGCCCGCGCCGGGCGGGGTGACATTACGCGAGGAGTGTGTCGGGCGCGTAAATGATCAGAGCGGTTTCGCTCCCGCGACGACAGGGATCGGCGGCGCGGTGCTTGGCTCGGGATCGGCGAGGTAGTGCTCGGGCTGGGTCTCATCCGATCCGGCGGGCAGCCGGAGGGCCCGGAAGAGCAAAGTCAGCACAACGGAAACAACCAGGTTGATCACGAACGCCGTGATCGCGATGTACACGGTGTGCCCGATCAGCGGCACCGTGTCGGTAGACCCACCAAAATGCGAGCCCGGTGTGCCCGGTGTGGGAACCCGGTAGGCCGCGATCGTGCCGAACACCATGGCCGCGGCCCAGCCGAGGACCAGGGCCCAGCGGTGGAACCAGCGGGTGTACAGGCCGGCCACGATGGCCGGGAAGGTCTGCAAGATCCAGATCCCGCCCAGCAGCTGGAGGTTGATCGAGAACGTCTTGGGCAGGGCGAAAACGAAGGCCAGGGCGCCCGCCTTGACCAGCAGCGTGACGAACTGGGAGACCCGGGTCTGGTTGGCCGGGCTGGCACCGCGATTGAAGAACTCCATGTAGATGTTGCGGGTAAACAGGTTCGCGGCCGCGATCGACATGATCGCCGCCGGGACGAGGGCGCCGATGACGATCGCCGAGAAGCCGATGCCAGCGAACCAGCTCGGGAACATCTGCTGGAACAGGAACGGCACCGACAGCTGGGCGTTCGCACCGTGGGCCTTGACCGCCGCCGGCACGCCGGGCGCGGCGAGCGCCATGTAGCCGAGCAGCGCGACGAGGCCGAGCACCAGCGAGTAAGCGGGCAGGAGCGCCATGTTCCGCCTGATCACGTTGCGCTTCCTGGCGGCGAAGACGCCGGTGATCGCGTGCGGGTACATGAACAGGGCCAGGGCGGAACCCAGGGCCAGCGTGGCGTAGGCCCACTCGCCAGCCGGGGCGACCACGAGGCTGCCGAACGGCTTGCCCGTCTTGGGGTTGGTCTTGGCCAGGTGCGTGCCGGCGGCGTTGAAGATGTGGTTCCAGCCGCCGAGCCGGATCGGGATGTAGATGACCGCGACGATGACCACCACGTAGATCAGGGTGTCCTTGACGAACGCGATCAGCGCCGGCGCCCGCAACCCGGACACGAAGGTGTAGCCGGCCAGGATGATGAACGCGATCAGTAGCGGCAGGTCCTTGATGAAGGTATTCGACGACGTGCCGCCTACCCCCATCACCGTGAGCACCGCCTGCATGCCGACAAGCTGGAGCGCGATGTAAGGCATGGTGGCGAGGATGCCGGTGAGCGCGATCGCCAGCGCCAGCCCGCGCGAGCCGTACCGGCCGCGCACGAAGTCAGCCGGCGTCACGTAGTTGTGCACCCGCGATACGGACCACAGCCGCGGGGCGAAGACGAACACGATCGGGAAGACCATGATCGTGTAGGACAGCGCGAAGAACCCGGCCGCGCCGGTCGCGTACACCAGCGCCGGCACGGCGATGAATGTGTACGCGGTGTACAGGTCGCCGCCGAGCAGGAACCAGCTGACGAACGTGCCGAAGCCACGCCCGCCGAGGCCCCACTCGTTCAGGTGCAGCAGGCTCTCGGCCCGGCGCCAGCGTGCGGCCGCGAAGCCGACGAAGGTAACGACGACGAACAGGACGACGAGGATGGTGAACGAGACCGCGTTGACGTGAGTCACAGCGCCCCCCCAGCGTCGTCTGGCCGGGTGCCGGGGGCGGCCGCGGCCTGCGGCCCGCCCGCAGCGGAGCTGGCGGAGTCGGTGTCGGAGGACCTGACAAGCAGGTAGGCGATCCCGGACAGGATCCCGACGAGGGGCACCCAGAGAAGCTGGTACCAGTAGAAGAAGGGGAAGTCGCCGAGTTTCGGGGTGCTGCGTGCGTAGATCGGCACCACGAGGGTCCCGGCCACCGCGATGATCAACAGGATCGTGACGAAGACCCAGGCTGCGAGGTGCCTACGGGGCGAACTTTGGTGCACCATTGCGTCCTCATCCCACGGGTGACGGCGCGCGCACCTGCCTCGCAAACTGCGCGGGCGGGGGCGCGCGGGTGACGTGTGTCACGTTGCTGTCGTCCATGGTGCGACGGAATGGCGCGTTCTGCAATGGTTTGCGGCGCGGCTATTTAACCCCGCTATGGGTGTCGTTGCTCTGCTATGGCCATTCCTGTGACAGGAGAGACCCCTGATCAGAGAGTAGCTGAGAGTGCCTTGATGGGCATGTGAAGCCTGCTGAGCATGTCGAGGTCTTGCTGGGCTGGCCGGCCCAGTGTGGTGAGGTAGTTGCCGACGATGATGGCGTTGATGCCGCCCAGCATCCCCGCTTCGGTGCCCAGATCGCCGAGGGTCAGCTCGCGTCCGCCGGCATACCTGAGCACCGCCCGGGGGAGTGCCAGCCGGAAGGCAGCGATCGTCTTGAGTGCCTCGGTGCCGCCGAGCAGCGGCCGGTCCCCCAGCGGCGTGCCCGGGCGCGGGTTCAGGAAGTTGAGCGGTACCTCGTCCGGCTGTAGCGCGGCGAGCTGCCCGGCGAGTTCGCCGCGCTGGCGCACCGTCTCGCCCATCCCGATGATCCCGCCGCAGCACAGTTCCAGGCCGGCGGACCGGACCAGCTGGCAGGTGTCGAACCGCTCCTCCCAGCCGTGCGTCGTCACCACATGCCCGAAGTACGAGCGGGCCGTCTCCAGGTTGTGGTTGTAGCGGTGCACCCCCAGCGCGGCCAGCTCAGCCGCCTGGGCATCGGTGAGGATGCCGAGCGAACACGCGACGTTGACGTCCACCTCGTCCCTGATCGCGGTGACCGCGGCCGCGATCTGGGCCATCAGCCGCTCGTCGGGCCCGCGCACCGCGGCGACGATGCAGAACTCGGTCGCTCCCGTCGCCGCCGTCTCCCGTGCCGCCGCCACGAGCTCGTCGATGTCCAGCCAGACGGACCGCACCGGGGACTCGAACTGGCCGGACTGCGAGCAGAAGTGGCAGTCCTCCGGGCAGCCGCCGGTCTTCACCGACACGATCCCCTCGACCTCCACCTCGGGGCCGCACCACCGCATCCGCACCTCGTGGGCCAGCGACAGCAGCTCGCTGAGGCGCTCGTCCGGCAGCTCAAGGCAGCGCAGGACCTGCTGCTCGTCCAGCCCGCGGCCCGTTTCGAGGACCTGGCCGCGCGCCTGGTCCAGAATGTCGTCGGTCACACCAGCTCCGGTTCTGCTCAGACCAACTCCGCCGCCCACACCAGTTCCTCCGCCGCTCACACCCGCTCCTTCTGCCATGCGTTGATTTCCCGGAACGCTTCCGGATCGAAGCAGCCGCCAAACGTGGCCGCCAGGCCGGCACTGGCCGCGCTCAGGAACGCCGCTCGATCGAGCGTGCCCGCGCCCTCGTTGAGCACGCCATGTACCCGGCCGCGGGTAAGGACTTCGAGATCGGTGATGTTGTTGCGTTCTGCTATTCCTGGGTTTTCCGGCCATGATCCCAGGATCAGCCCGCCGAGCGTGATCCCGCGGGAGGCCAGCGCCTCCAGGGTCAGCGCGGTGTGGTTCAGCGTGCCGAGCCCGGGCGCCGCCACGACCAGTACCGCAGCGCCGAGCGCCAGCGCCAGGTCGGCGATGGTGCCACCCGCCGGGTCATACCGGACGAGCAGCCCGCCAGCGCCCTCCACGAGCACCTGCTGCCTGGTCGCGGCCAGGCCCCGCACCGTCTCGGCGGCGGCCGCCAGGTCCAGCGGCGGCAGGCCGGCCGCGCGGGCCGCGGCCTCGGGGGAGAGCGGGCCGGGGAACCTGGCCAGCTCGTGGGTGTCGGTGATCCCCGCCAGCCGGGACACGTCGGCCAGGTCGCCGGGTGCCCCGGGTGGCAGGCCAGTCTGCGCGGGCTTGACGACCGCCACGCTCTCGCCGCGGGACCGGGCCAGCGCGGCGAGTGCGGCCGTGACCACGGTCTTGCCCACGCCGGCGCCGGTGCCGCTGATGATGACGACGCTGATGC
>DAIRVB010000197.1:4722-7521 GCA_036803065.1 Streptosporangiaceae bacterium | reverse complement strand
CCGGGTTTCGCCCCGGGAGGGTTTCGCTCGGCAGGGTTTCGCTCGGCAGGGTTTCGCCCCGGCCGGTCAGCCAGCCCGGCTACACTTCGGCGAAGCCTCAGCGCAGCAGAAATGGGAGTCCGGTGGCCCGACGTCTCTTTACCTCCGAGTCGGTGACGGAGGGTCATCCTGACAAGATGGCGGATCAGATAAGTGATGCCATTCTTGACTCGATGATCAAGGATGATCCTGGCAGCCACGTGGCCGTGGAGACGCTGATCACCACCGGCCAGGTCCATGTGGCCGGTGAGGTGAGCACAGAAACCTACGTGGACATCCCGGGCATCATCCGGGAGAAGATCCTGGAGATCGGATACGACTCCTCGATAAAGGGTTACGACGGTGCGTCCTGTGGCGTGTCCGTCTCGATCGGCTCCCAGTCCCCTGACATCGCCCAGGGCGTGCAACACGCCTTCGAGCACCGTGAGGGCGAGGGCACCAGCGAACTGGACCGGCAGGGCGCGGGTGACCAGGGCATCATGTTCGGTTTCGCGTGCCGGGAAACCCCCGAGCTGATGCCGCTGCCGATCATGCTCGCGCACCGGCTCGCCCGCCGCCTGTCCGAGGTCAGGCGCAGCGGCGACGTCCCGTACCTGCGCCCGGACGGCAAGACCCAGGTGACGATCGAGTACGTCGGCCAGGAGCCGGTGCGGCTGGACACGGTCGTGGTGTCGGCCCAGCACGCACCCGACATCGACCTGAAGGAACTGCTCACCCCCGATATCCAGGACCTCGTCGTCGCGCCGGTTCTGAAGAACCTGCAGATCGACACGTCCGGGTACCGGCTGCTGGTGAACCCCACCGGGCGGTTCGAGATCGGCGGGCCCATGGGCGACGCCGGGCTGACCGGGCGCAAGATCATCATCGACACCTACGGCGGGATGGCCAGGCACGGCGGCGGGGCGTTCTCCGGCAAGGACCCCTCGAAGGTTGACCGCAGCGCCGCCTACGCGATGCGCTGGGTGGCCAAGAACGTGGTCGCGGCGGGGCTGGCCGACCGCTGCGAGACGCAGGTCGCCTACGCGATCGGCAAGGCCAAGCCGCTCGGCCTGTTCGTGGAGTGCTTCGGCACCGAGCACGTGCCGGAAGAGCGCATCCAGGACGCGGTGCTACAGGTCTTCGACCTTCGTCCGGCCGCGATCATCCGCGACCTGGACCTGCTCCGCCCCATCTACTCGCAGACGGCCTCCTACGGCCATTTCGGCCGCGAGGAGCCGGACTTCTCCTGGGAGCGGACAGACCGGGCGGAGAATCTCCGGTCGGCGGCCGGGCTCTGACCCAGCATCCGGTCATCTCCGACCGGGCTTCAGGCCACGCCTGACCGGGTACCCGGTGACGCCTGCTCGGCGGCCTGCCCGCCAGTCGCGAAAGCGGATTAAACCATACATTGACGTTATAACGGGCATGACTGTAGCTGTATCCCCTAGACACCATTTAGCACGACCTTTACGCTCATGGCGCGGTATCGGTGCCAAGACCCCCCCGGAGCCGAGTCGTGTCGTCATCAACTGGTCGTGCGGCGCGCCCGCAGCAGTCCCCGGACGGCGATGCCGAGCGCGCCCCAGCCCGGCGCTCGCTCGCGGGACGGGCCTGGGCACCGTTCGCCGGGCGGTTCCCTCGGTGGTCCACCAGCCGGGTCCGGCGGCCCCGCTGGGGTCGCAACGGGTATGCGACGGCCGCGCTCGTGGCCGGTGCTCTCGGGGCCGCACTGGTGACGATCCCGGTGAGCCTGGTCTGTGGTGCGCTCGGCCTGCTTCGCGCCCGGCGCGGCGGACCAGGCGCGCCCGGCAAGGTGCGGTCCTGGCTCGGCATCGGACTCGCGGTCGGCTGGAGTGTGCTGGCCGGGTATCTGATGCCTCATCTCGTCCGGGCGGCCGATCCTGGCTGCGTTGCCTATAAGGGCCCGGCCCTCGTCGCCTACCGGAAGGTCATCGACGATTTCAGGGAAGGCGCGGATGACGCTAGGACGGCCCGCGATCTGGCCACCGCCATCCGCCAACTCAACGGAGCCGCGGCCGCGAGCCGGAGCGGGACCGCGTCGGGCTCGCTCGCCGGGCTGTCAGCGCAGCTCCGGACCGTCCTCGCGGATTTCCAGGCGCGCCCGCTGGTGCCCCGCGAGGCGCTGCAGGCACTGAACCGCGATTCGGCGTTTGCCGACAGGGCGTGCGGCACCGTCCGCCTGTAACCGGGGCCGCCCCGGGGCCGGGCCCCGGGGCGGCGCGGCACGCGGCGGCCGGGCGCGGACGCCGGCGATCATCTGGTAGGACAGCACCGTGGCCGGGCGAGCAAAGCAAGGTAAGCCCAGTGCCAGGACCCTGCCGGTCGCGCGGGTGGCGGTGGACATCGCTCTGGCCCACCTCGACCGGCCGTTCGACTACCTGGTGCCGGAGCGCCTCGCCGAGGACGCCGTGGCGGGCTGCCGGGTGCGAGTCCGGTTCGCGGGCCAGCTGACCGGGGGCTACCTGCTCGAACGTGCTGCGTCCAGCGAGCACCCCGGCAGGCTCGCTGCCCTGGAGCGCGTGGTCTCGCCCGAGCCGGTGCTCAGCCCGGAGATCACCGCCCTGGCCCGCGAGGTGGCCGACCGGTACGCCGGCACCATGGCGGACGTGCTGCGGCTGGCGATCCCGCCCCGGCACGCGCGCGCCGAGGCAGCGGCGCCCAGCCAAGAACCCGCGCGTCCGGGGCGTGCGGATGAGTTGGCCGGGCCTGCGGGTCAGCCAGGCGGCCCTGCGGGTCAGCCAGGCGGCCCTGCGGGTCAGC
>DAIRVB010000197.1:2736-4622 GCA_036803065.1 Streptosporangiaceae bacterium | reverse complement strand
CCTGCGGGTCAGCCAGGCGGCCCTGCGGGTCAGCCAGGCGGCCCTGCGGGTCAGCCAGGCGGCCCTGAGAGCCACCTGGCCGGGCCCGGGGAGTCCCTGGCCGGGCCGAGGGACCATGTCGCCGTGCCGGGCCGCCCGGCTGCGGCACGGCCGCCGGGGCCGGGGCCGTGGGGACGTTATGCCTCTGGCCCGGCCTTCCTGGCCGCCCTCGCGGACGGGAGAGCGCCGCGGGCGGTGTGGTCGGCGCTCCCCGGCACGCACTGGCCGGAGGAGATCGCGCGCGCTGCGGCGGCAGCAGCCGCGGGCGGCCGGGGCACGCTGATCGTCGTGCCTGACGGCCGCGACCTCGGCCAGGTCGACACGGCCCTCGGTGAGGTGCTCGGCCCAGGCCAGCACCTCACCCTGACCGCCGACCTCGGGCCCGCCGAGCGCTACCGCCGCTGGCTCGCCGTCCGGAGGGGCGCGACCAGGGTGGTGGCAGGTACCCGGGCCGCGATGTTCGCGCCGGTGAATGACCTCGGCCTGGTCGTGATCTGGGACGACGGCGACGACCTGCACGCCGAGCCGCGCGCACCCTACCCGCACGCACGGGAGGTCCTGGCGCTGCGCGCGCACCGCCTCGGCGCGGCCGCGCTGATCGGGGGGTTCGCCCGGACGGCCGAGGCGAGCAGCCTGGTCGCCAGCGGCTGGGCGGTGGCTGTTACCGCCGCCCGCGCCGTGGTACGGGACAGCGCCCCGCAGGTCCGGGCGGCGGGTGCCGATGCCGAGCTGGCCAGGGACGAGGCGGCGCGGTCTGCTCGGCTGCCCAGCCTGGCCCTGCGCACGGCCAGGGAAGGGCTCAGCCGCGGGCCGGTCCTCGTCCAGGTGCCACGGCGCGGGTACGTCGTCGCTGTCGGCTGCGAGCGGTGCAGGGAGCGGGCCCGCTGCCGGACCTGCGGCGGCCCGCTGGCCCTCGAACAGGCGGGTGCCGCGGTGCACTGCCGGTGGTGCGGAACCGCGGATCCTGCGTGGCACTGCCCCCGGTGCGGGCACCCGAGGGTACGTGCCCTGGTGACGGGGGCCGGGCGCACCGCGGAGGAACTAGGCCGCGCTTTTCCCGCCGTACCCCTGCTGACCTCGGGCGGCGCGGAGACGATTCCAGCGGTGGCCGCCACCCCGGTGCTCGTCGTGGCCACCCCGGGAGCTGAGCCCGACGCTGCGGGCGGGTACGCCGCCGCATTGCTGCTCGACGGCTGGGCGCTCCTTGGCCGCCCCGGCCTGCGCGCCGCCGAGGAAGCCCTGCGCCGCTGGATGAATGCTGCCGCGCTGGTCGTGCCCGCCGCGGCAGGCGGTGCGGTGGTGATCGTTGCGGATGCGGGGTTTCCTGCGGTACAGGCACTGGTCCGCTGGGATCCCGTCACCCACTCGCAGCGGGAACTTTCCGAACGCATTGAGCTCCGGTTTCCCCCGGCCGTCCGGATGGCGTCACTCACCGGGCCGGCCGAGGCGGTCACGGCGCTGCTGGACGCCGCGTCGCTGCCGGAACAGGCGGAAGTGCTCGGGCCGGTGCCCGGCGGCCATCCAGGTCCCGACTCCCCCGGGGGGCCGCCAGGCGCCCTTCCGGAGAGTGTCCGCATGCTTGTCCGGGTGCCCAGGCCGGCAGGGGCGGCACTGGCCCGCGCCCTGCATGATGCGCAGGGTGTGCGCAGCGCGCGGAAGGACGCCGGGGCCGTCCGCGTGCAGCTCGACCCACCGGAGCTGATCTGAGTTGGGCCGGGAAGGCCGTAGGGTGCTTCCGTGGCCACCTCACGACGGAACCCACGCTCGAGGGCCCGGCCGAGCCCGCACGGGGGAGCGGAGGCCGCTGGCCGCCAGGGCGCGCAGCATGAGGGCCCGGTTGTCGAGGG
>DAIRVB010000197.1:0-2636 GCA_036803065.1 Streptosporangiaceae bacterium | reverse complement strand
AGGCCCGGCTGTGGAAGGCCCGGTCCCCGAAGGCCCGGGCCGGCTGCCTCCGGTCCGGCTCGCCCCGAGAGACGAGCTGGCGGCCTCGGCGCGGGTAGCTCCGTTGCTGCGTGCCGCCCGCGATGTCGCCCGCTGGGCGGGGACAGGGCGCAGGCCCACCGCGAAGGGCACGCTGCGCCGCGCCGACGCGGCAGCCGCCGCGGCGGAACTGGAATTGGCGCCGGCCGAGCTCGACGCGGCGTTCCGGGTGGCCATGGCTACCCGGATGCTGGTGCTCGCCGCGGGTCGGGCGGAACCGGGTGACCGCCTGGAAGTGCTCGCCACCGGCAACTCCGAGGAGGTGCTGGCCGTCTGGGGTGACGCCCTCGCGGTGATGCTCGATGCCGAGGACCTCGATGGCATGGCGACCGCCCTGTACACGGTGGGCGGCCCGGTGCAGATGGATTCGCTCTTCGAAGCCTATGTAGCGGCCGCTGGCACGCGGCCGCCCGAGCCGGCCCTGGCCGACGGTCCTGGTGGCCAGGATCACAGCGCGGCGCTGTCTTCTGCCCTGGAAACACTCGCTGACCTGGGGGTGGTCGAGCTCGATGTGGCCGAGCCCGGGACGGACGAGAGCGGCAGCGGGCTGACCGTCACGCTGTCCAGGCTCGGAGTCTGGGGGATCCACCGCAGGCTCCGCGCGGAAGGCTGGCACGTCCCCGTGCTGGGCGGCGGCGCACGCGGCGACGCGGCCGCGCTGCTGGCCACGCTGGCCAACTGTGACGTGGAGGACGGTGAGGCGGAGATCGCCACCTGGCTCGCTGCCCGGAGCCCGCAGCAGGCCGCGGCCGAACTGATCGAGGCGGCCAGCCATGGCTCGCCCGGGCTGCGTGGCGCCGGGTTCGCGGTGCTGGACAGGATCGGCGAGGAGGCGGTGGCCGTGATCCGGGCCGCGCTCGACGAGCCTGTGCTGCGCGCGCACGCGGCGGTCTGGCTGCATGAGCACGGCGAGGATGCCGAACTGCGCCGCGAGGACCGGGCCTGGCTGCTCGTCGACTTGGGGGCCGGGCTGCTCGAAGAGGCTGACCCGCAGGATGTGGTGGCTGAACTGCTGCCCGATGTCCCCCCGGACGCGCAGGCCGAGTTGGTCGCCGGGCTCTGGCAGGTAAGCCATCCAGGTGTGACCGACCTGCTGACCGCGTTGAGCGATCATCATCCCGATCCGGCCGTGGCCAGGGCGGCCCGTAAGGCCGCGTTCAAGGCCCGTTCGTCATGGCAGTAGCTCGGCCTGAGATTCCATAAACTTAAGCGGGAAGTGCCCTGCCAGTGCGGGCCTCACGGGAAGGGATGGTGCGCCATCAGCGTCAAGCCGATCCGCCTTTTCGGCGACCCGGTGCTGCGCACCTCGGCGGAGCCGGTGCGCGACTTCGATGCCGAACTGCGCAAGCTCGTCAAGGACCTCACCGACACGATGATGGACGCGCCGGGAGTTGGCCTGGCTGCGCCGCAGATCGGCGTGGGCCTGCGGGTCTTTACTTACTACGTCGACGACGAGCTTGGACACCTGATCAATCCGTCCCTGGACCTGTCCGAGGAGGAGGAGACCGACGACGAGGGCTGCCTGTCCTTCCCCGGCCTTGCCTTCCCGACGGCCCGTGCTTACGGCGTCATCGCCAAGGGTCTCGACATGCATGGGGAGCCGGTCACGCTGCAGGGCAGCGGGCATCTCGCCCGGTGCGTGCAGCACGAGACCGACCACCTGGACGGGGTGCTGTTCATCGACCGGCTCGATCCTGTGCAGCGCAAGCTGGCCATGAAGGCGATCCGCGAAGCGGAGTGGTGGGGCGACCCGGTCCCGGAAATCCGCGCTTCGCCGCACGCGACGCGGGGCAAGGCGCTCTAGGGTGGGCTCCGCAAGGTGGCGGCTGGGCCCGCAAGGTGGCGGCGTGAGCCGCGGGAAGGCCGCCTAGCGCATGCGCGTGGTGTTCGCTGGTACCCCGCGGGTGGCCGTGCCCACGCTGGATGCGCTGCTGCGGTCCGCGCACGAGGTGGCCGCCGTGGTCACCCGGCCAGACGCACCGGCCGGCCGTGGCCTGCATCTGGCCCCCAGCCCGGTCGCCGAGCGCGCCGCCGAGGCCGGCCTTGAGGTGCTGAAGCCTGCCCGGCCGCGCGACCCTGACTTCCTCGACCGGCTGCGGGCCATCGGGCCGGACTGCTGCCCGGTCACTGCGTACGGCGCGCTGATCCCGCAGGCGGCGCTGGATATTCCTGCGAACGGCTGGGTGAACCTGCATTTCTCGGTGCTGCCCGCGTGGCGGGGCGCGGCTCCGGTGCAGCACGCCATCCTGCATGGGGACGACATCACCGGGGCGACCACATTCCGGCTCGTCGCGGAACTGGACGCGGGCCCGGTCTTCGGTGTGGTCACCGAGCCGATCGGGCCCCGGGATACCGCAGGAGACCTGCTGGCCAGGCTGGCCCGGTCCGGTGCCGAGCTTCTCGTCGCCACGCTGGACGGGATCGAATCCGGCCAGCTTGAGGCGCGGCCCCAGCCATCCGAGGGAGTAAGTCACGCACCCAAGATCACGGCCGAGGACGCGCGGGTTCGCTGGGACCAGCCCGCCATCGCGGTCGACCGGCAGATCCGCGCGTGCACG
>DAIRVB010000196.1:0-7523 GCA_036803065.1 Streptosporangiaceae bacterium | reverse complement strand
GGCAGTTCCCTCAGTGTGCCCCATCTGGGCGCCTCACGGGACTAGTCATCATGGGATGGCGGGGACCAGATGGAACTAGCGGCAGCCCGCCCGGGATTGCCCTGCGGTCCTGCGGTGAATTGGCCCCGGAATCAGGCTGGCCGGGCGGCGGGGGTCGGCGGCAGCCGGACAATGCCGGTGAGCTGGTGACTCTCGCGGAGAGTCAGCAGGCGTTCCGCCTCTGCGGTCCAGGCGCGCACGGCGGGGGTCGCCTTCGCCTTGCGCCGGTAGATCCGGTCGTCGTACCCGCGTGGCCCGATCTCGGCCCGCTCGGCGGCGAAGGCGGCCCGCATCACGTCGGTGAGGGCCCGGTCCAGATCCTTGCCGAGCCGGTGCAGGTCGGCGAGCGGCGCCCGGGCCGCCTGCGCGTGACGCAGTGCATGTTCCGAGTCCTGCGCGCATGTGAGCAGGCCGTCGAACCGCTCGGCGAGCGCGGTGTCAGCCTCGTACTTGCGCTGAGCGTCTTCAGAAACCGGCTTACGCCTGGCGATCGAGAGCACGGCACTCAGCCTAGCGGACCCCCGCACTGCGTCAGATGCGGCGTGTCGGGACTAATCGTGCGAAATAGTGCCGGCCGAGCCACCGCCAGCCGACGAGAATGAGTGCCCGGCCGGTCCGGGCCCGCATTAGATAGCCCATCCATTCACCCACCGTCGGGATCCGTGAGGTCCGCCGCCGGCCGATGACCTCCAGCGTGATCATGGCGCCTGATCACCAGAGCGGAACCGGTGACGGTAATGGCGCGCGTTGTCACGATCCGGTCACACGCCGCACCAGTCCCCAGCCAGCAGCCCGACCAGGATGGCGGCGCTCTTCACCGGATCCGGGTGGGGCAGCCAGCCCGGCACGGCCAGCACGTCACGTGCCGGGTGCCCGTTTGCGCCCATTGCCACGCTGGTCAGGTGCGGGTTCCTCGCATACCGCTCAGGCGAGGCTGGCCCGCCAGTCCGCGTGCAGCGCCGAATACTCACCCGCAGCCGCGAGCAGGCGGCCCGGCGAGCCGTCCTCCACGATCCGCCCCCTGCTGAGCACGATCACCCGGTCGGCGATCTCGACCGTGGACAGCCGGTGCGCGATGATCAGGGCGGTCCGGCCGGCCAGGATGGTACGCAGCGCCGTCTGCACCACGCGCTCACCCGGAATGTCCAGCAGTGACGTCGCCTCGTCGAGCACGAGGACCGCCGGGGCGGCCAGGAAGGCGCGGGCGAAGGAGATCAGCTGCCGCTGCCCGGCGGACAAGCGACTGCCTCGCTTGCCTACCTGCGCGTCATAGCCGCCGGGCAGCGCGCCGATGAAGGTGTCCGCGCCGATAGCGGATGCGGCCGCTTCGATGTCAGCCTGGCTGGCGGCCGGCTGGCCGAGCCGCATGTTGTCCGCGATGGAGCCGCTGAACAGGAAGTTCTCCTGGGTGACCAGCACGATCTCGTGGCGCAGCGTCTGATCGGACAGTGCGCGGAGATCGGTGCCATCGAGGAGCACCCGGCCCTGGCCGGGGTCGTAGAACCGGGCCAGGAGCCGGGCGACAGTGGTCTTCCCGGCGCCGGTCGCGCCGACCAGGGCCACCGTCTGGCCGGCCGGGATGGTCAGGTCGAGCCCGGGGAGCACGGCGGATTCCCGGTAGCCGAACCGCACTGACTCGAACCGCACCTCGCGCCCCCGGCCGACGTGGTCAGGCAGGGTGGCCGGCGATGCGGGCTCCGGCACCCCCGGTTCCTCTTCGAGCACGCCGGAGATCTTCTCCAGGGCCGCGGCTGCTGACTGGAACGAGTTGTAGAACTGCGACAGGTCCTGCAGCGGATCGAAGAAACGCTCCAGGTAGAGCAGGAACGTGGCCAGCACGCCGACCTTGATGTCCCCGTCCATCACCCGGAGGCCGCCATAGAGCAGCACGGCGCCGGTGGCCAGGTTGCCGACACAAGTGATCGCGGGGGAGTACACCGCGATCAGCCGGGACGAGCGCAGGCTGGCGTCCGCGTACTGGGCGTTGAGATCCCCGAAGATCTCCTCGTTGCGGTGCTCCCTGCGGAACGCCTGTACCGCGCGGATTCCGCCGAAGGTCTCCACGAAGTGGACAATGACCTGCGCGATCGTTTCCCTGGACCGCCGGTACGCGGACGAGGATTCGCGCCTGAACCAGACGGTGAGCGCGGCGAGCGGGGGGAACCCGGCCAGCACGACCAGCCCGAGCGGCCAGTCGAGCAGCAGCATCCCCGCGCCGACCAGCACTAGCGAGAAGACGGCCGACACCAGGGAGTCCAGGCCGTCTTCGAACAGGTCGGAGATGGAGTCGACGTCGGAGGTCTGCCGGGAGATGACCCGGCCGGAGGTGTAGCGCTCATGGAACGCGACGGGGAGCCGCTGGAAGTGGGCAAAGAGCCGGTTCCGGAGTTCAAGCACGACCATCTCGCCCAGCTGCCCCATGGAGAAGATGAACGCCCGGCTCGCGAGCGCCTGGACGGCCACCGCGACGCCGAACGCCGCCACGATCGCGGCCAGCGGCCCGGCGTCACCGCCGTGGATCAGCGGAGGGAGGCCCACGTCGATGGTCAGGCCGACCAGCCAGGGCCCGGCGAGCGCCGCCAGGTTCGCGGTGACGATCAGCGCGAATGTGAGCGCGACCCGGCCGCGGTACGGGCGGAGCAGGCTGGTGAGAAGGCGGCGGCCGCGCCTGCGCAGCAGCGCGGAGAGCTGCCCCGTGATCTGGTCGGCGTCCTCAGCCGCGATGCCCCGCCACGCGCCCGCGGTCATGATGCCGCCTGTGCGTCGGGTGCCTGTGCGTCGGGTGCCTGTGCGTCGTTGGGCTGCCCGGCCGACCCGCTCATCAGCTCGCGGTAGCGGGGCTGGCTCCGCAGCAGGTGCGTATGCGTGCCCTGGGCCGTGATCACGCCGTCTTCGAGCAGGGCCACCCGGTCGGCGAGGGCAACCGTGGACGGCCGGTGCGCGACGACGAGCGCCGTGGCCCCCGCCAGCACGGTCCGCAGCGCGCGGGTCACCTTGGCCTCCGTGTGCACGTCCAGCGCGGACAACGGGTCGTCCAGGATCAGCAGCGGAGGCCGGGCGAGGATGGCGCGGGCCAGGGCGACCCGCTGCCGCTGGCCGCCCGACAATGCCATGCCCTGCTCGCCGATGCGCGTGTCGAGACCCCATGGCAGGTCCCGGACGAAGCCAGCCTGGGCGGCGGCCAGCGCGGCCTCGATCTCGTCGTCGCCGGCCTCCGGCGTGCCGAAGCCGACGTTCTCCCGCACGCTCGCCGAGAACAGGGTGGGGTCCTCGAACGCGCAGCCCACGCGGGCGCGCAACTCCGGCAGCGGGAGCCGCCGGATGTCCGTGCCATCGAGCACGATGGAGCCGGACGTCACGTCCGCGAGACGTGGAACCAACTGGAGGAGCGTCGTCTTGCCCGTCCCGGTCGCGCCCGCGAGCACGACGGTCTGGCCTGGCTCGAGGTCCAGTGAGACACCGCGGAGCACGGCCCGCTGCGCCCCGGGGTAACGGAACCCGACCCGGTCGAACACCAGCCGGGACGGCCCGGGGTGGCGCGGCCGCCGGGCCCGGGCGCGGGCGCCGTCCGGGCCCGTGATCGCCGGCCCCGTGATGGCCGGCTCAGTGTCGAATATCTCGAAGATCCGCTGCGCGGCCGTGGCGGCCTCCTGGCCGCTGGCCAGGATGTAGCCCGTCGCCTGGATGGGCCACACCAGCTGCAGGGTCAGGCTGATGAACGCGACGAGGCCGCCGAGGGTCAGCTCGTGGCGGCTGGTGGCGAGAGCTCCCAGCAGCAGGATGAGGCCGATGAGGGCATTGGGTATCAGGTCCAGGCCGGCCCAGAAAGTGCTGCGCAGCCGTGCCTTGCTGACCTGGGTCTGGAACACCCGGCTGGCCTGCGCGCCGTGCCGGTAGGCGGCCTCGTCGCGGCGACCGAGTGCCTTGAGCACACGGATCCCGGTGGCCGCCTCCTCGATGTACGTCGCCAGGTCGCCCTGCTGGTCCTGGGCCCGGCGGGACAGCACGCGGTAGCGGCGCTCGAACCGGGTGCTGACCACTATGACGGGGAGGAGGACGCTGCCCGTCAGCAGGCCCAGCCACCAGTTCAGGTGGATGAGCAGCGCCACCACGACGGCGAACGTCACCACGTTGGTGACGAGGAAGATGGTGCCGAAGCCGGCGAATCTGCGGATGGCCGACAGGTCGGTCGTCGCCCTGGACAGCAGTTGCCCGGACTGCCACTCGTCGTGGAAGCCGGCGTGCAACCGTTGCAGATGCGCGTACAGGTCCGCCCGCATCGACCGTTCCATCCCGGCCACCGCGCTGGCCTGGACCCAGCGCCGGACCAGGTTCAGGACGGCCTGGCTGACGCCGAGCGCGATCGCGGCGGCGCCGAGGGGCAGCAGCAGCCTGCGCTGGTGCTGCGCGATGGCTCCGTCGATCACGGACTTGGTCAGCAGCGGGATGACGATCTCGGTGCCCACCGCCACCAGCGCTGCGACCAGCATGAATGCGAGTTGCCACAGGTAGGGCTGCAGATAGCCACGCGTCCGCCAAAGCGAGGCGAATGATGTTCCCCCCGTGGGAGCATGCGCGACAGGGCTAACCTGCTGGGGGGGCATTACTCGGACGCTAGCTGTCAGTGCTCAGGCTGTCATCTCAATTTCTGGCCGGCCGCGCCGGCCGGCCCGCACAGCCGGGAGATGGCCGGGTGCTGGGAAGTTGCGTCTGGTTCATAGGTTGTCAGGGGATGACTGTGATGTCGGCCGCCGGGCGGCAACGGATTGCAGGGTAGCGGAGGGCCGTCATCTCTGGCACGCTGTCTAGCCCGGGGGCTGGCGCACCGGTGCCGGATTACGGCAGGGGGAGGTACCGTGGAGCGCACGGATTCGAGGGGAAACCCATGAGGGGCTGGTGGCCTGGCCCGGCGCTCGAAGCCTTTCATGACGGCATCACCGTCATCTGCGAGATCGCGGCCCAGCTCACCGAGGAGGCCTGGGCGGGCCCGTCGCCGTGCGCCGAATGGCGGGTGGCTGACCTCGCGGGCCACCTGCGCTGCGTGGCCGATGACTATCAGGAGTACCTCGACGACGCGCCTGTGAGCAGGCTGGCCCGGCTGATGGCCACCGGCGTGCACGCCGACACCCTGGCCCGCAAGCTGGCCCGGCAGAACGCCGCCGAACTCGCGGCTCTTCCCGACATGCCCGCGGCCGACCACATCGCCGCGTTCGCCCGCTGCGCCCGCTCGTACGCGCGCCGCCTCCCGCCGATCTGGGACCTGCCGCACCATCGCTACCGCGACACCGTGGTCACCGTGGGCGGCATGGCCGGGGCCGCTTGCGCCGAGTGGCATCTGCACGCCTGGGATCTGGCCCGCTCGCAGGGCAAGGACTACCGTCCCGCCGACCCCGACATCCTGCTCATCGGCTGGCGGGCCGGGATGCCGCACCTGCCGCCGGACAGCCCGCCCGGCGTCGCCGCCGGGGGCCGGGCCATGGTGGCCGCGGGCGGGCTGGGCGGCTGGGCCAGCGGGCTCGCGCACAGCCGGGCCGGCGGCGGGACCGGGCTGACTGTGCGCGATGACCCGTGGCATGCGATGCTCCGGGCATCAGGCCGGGTCGCCTGAGAACGGGCCCTAAAGAAACGGGCACTGAGTAGCTGGGCCTACGGCCGGCCCGGGCATCGCAGTGCTGTCGCGGCCCGTCCGGGTGCAGTGCTGCGGCTCCGCGGGGGTGGGGAGCCGGTGCAGGGGTTCGTTGTGGAAGGAAGTATTTGATCTCATGGCGTTCGATGCAGCAGCGGTGCGCGCGGCCTACCCAGCCCTGGCCGACGGTTATGCATACCTGGACGGCGCGGCCGGCACACAGGTGCCCAGCGCGGTGATCGAGGCGATCGGCGACGCATACCGGTCGGGCCTCGGCAATGCGGGAGGCCTGTTCCCGGCGAGCATCCGGTCGGCCGCGCTGACCTCCGAGTGCCGCCGCGCAGTGGCCGATCTGACCGGCGGCGAGGCAGAGGGCGTCATCCTCGGGCCCAACATGACGACCCTGACGTACCGGCTGGCGAGCACGCTCGCCCGGTCGTGGGAGGTTGGCGACGAAGTGATCGTGTCCAGGCTCGATCACGACGCCAATGTCAGGCCCTGGGTGCAGGCCGCGCGGCGGGCAGGCGTGGTGGTGCGGTGGGCAGAGATCGATATCTCGACCGGGGAGCTTCCCGCAGGCCAGTATCGTGAGCTGCTTTCTGACCACACCCGGCTGGTCGCGGTGACCGCCGCCAGCAACGTCTTCGGCACCCGCCCCGATGTCGCCGCGATCACCGCCCAGGCGCACGACGCCGGGGCGCTCTGTTACGTCGACGGCGTGCACGCCACCCCGCACGGCCCGGTCGACGTGGCCGCGCTCGGCGCGGACTTCTACGCCACCAGCGCCTACAAGTGGTCGGGACCCCACGTCGGGGCCGTGATCGCCGCCCCGGAACTGCTGGCCTCGCTGCACCCGGACAAGCTGCTGCCCGCGCCGGACTCCGTGCCGGAACGGTTCGAGCAGGGCACCCCGCCCTTCGCCGACCTCGCCGGGGTCACGGCCGCCGTGGAGCACCTGGCTTCGCTGGGCGGTGCCGCGCCGGGCCCCAGGAGGGAGCGGGTGCTCGCCGCCATGGCCGCTGTCGAGCAGCACGAGAAGCGCCTGTTCCGCGTGCTGATCGGCGGCTTGGAGGCCATGGAGCGGGTGACGACGTACGGCAAGGCGCTCAGCCGCACCGCGACCGCGTACTTCACGGTGGCCGGGCGCACTCCGGCCGATGTGGCCGCGCACCTCGCCGAACGCAAGGTCAACGTGTGGAGCGGCCACAACTACGCATGGGAGCTGACCGCCGCGCTGGGCATCCGTGACTCGGGCAGCGCGGTCCGGGCCGGCCTTGTCCACTACAACGACCGGTCGGACGTGGACCGGCTGCTGGAGGCGGTCGCCGAACTCGTCCCGAAAGCCAGGACCTGATCTCGGGCCACAACGTGGTGCTGGATATCCAGCAGGCGCGCCATGGCGGCCTGGTCCAGCGTGCTCGGCCTCACCATGCTTGCAGCGTCCCAGCCCGGTCCGACAAAACCCGCTCCGCAACTACCCCTAACCTGGCCAACGGCAGCGGTGTGGGCGTTGGTGTCGTCCTGGCGGCAGCGGTGCGGGCGTTGGT
The DNA here is from genome assembly GCA_036803065.1 of Streptosporangiaceae bacterium. Classification (GTDB taxonomy): domain Bacteria; phylum Actinomycetota; class Actinomycetes; order Streptosporangiales; family Streptosporangiaceae; genus JAWWPY01. The sequence continues at coordinate 311 of DAIRVB010000196.1, read as the reverse complement.
GTCGTTGGACATGTGGGGAGGCGCGGGATGGTGGAGGGCGGTCATCTGGAGTCGAAGGTGTAGCGGTAGTGCCTGGTGCTGCGGGGCTCGAAGCCGACCCGCTCATAGAGCCGGCCCGCCGCCTCCCGCGACGGCCGCGAGGTGAGATCCACCGTCTTGGCCCCGGCGGCCTTGGCCAGAGTCAGCGCCTCGGTCGTCAGGATCTCGCCGATTCCCTGCCCCCGGGCGGCCTGGTCGACGATCACGTCCTCGATCCAGGCGCGGAAGCCGGTGGGAATCGGGAACATCACCAGGGTCAGCGTGCCCGCGAT
>DAIRVB010000195.1:2543-7559 GCA_036803065.1 Streptosporangiaceae bacterium | reverse complement strand
GGATGCGGGGCGGCAGAGCGGTGGGGAGGGGAGAGAGTCCTGATCGTCTCGGCGCTTCCCGCGCCGGCGCTGTTAGTACGGTTAGGCGATGAGGCCGGGCGCAGTCGCGGTCGCAGCGCTGTGCCTGGTGCAATTCGTCGATGTGCTGGGCGTGACGGTGGTGGTCACAGCGCTGCCGGTCATGCTCGCCGATCTCGGCGCGCCGCCCTCGTCGGGCAGCCTCGTGGTCACCGCCTACGCGATGTTCTTCGGCGGCCTGCTCATGCTGGGCGCACGCCTGGGAGACCGGTTCGGTCACCGGCGTGCCATCACCGCGGGCCTTGCGGTGTTCGCCGCGGCCTCGCTGCTGGGCGCGCTGGCCGGCTCGATCGTGGTGCTGGCGGCGGCCCGGTGCCTGCAGGGAGCCGCGGCCGCGGCGTCGGTACCGTCCGCGCTGCGGCTGCTGACCACCCTGACCGCCGAGGGGCGTGCCCGGCGCCGGGCGATCGCCGCGTGGAGCGCGGCCGGCGCTGCGGCCGGCGCGAGCGGTTTCATCATCGGCGGGATCGTGACTGACCTGGCCGGCTGGCGCGTCATCTTCTGGGCCTGCCTGCCGCTGGCTGTCGCGCTGGGAGCAGTCATCTTCCGCGCGGTCCCGCGTGATCGCGACGGCGAGGCAGCAGGCCCGCTGGATGCCGCCGGGTCGGTCACGCTGACCGCTGCGGTGATGACCGTGATCGTCGGCACCACGCTCATCGCCCAGCGCGGCCACCGCCTGTCCGGCGGCGGCCTGATCGCTGTTGCCGCAGCGCTGGCCGCCGGGTTCATCCTCATCGAACGCCGCGCCGCCAGCCCGCTCATGCCCGGCGCCGCGCTGCGCCTGCCGGCCCTGCGACGCGGCGCGGCCGGTGCGCTGCTCAACACCGCCACCACCAGTCCGGTCATGACCCTGGCGACGCTTTACCTGCAAGTCGCCCGCCACCACAGCCCCCTCAGCGCCGGGCTGGCACTACTGCCGTTCAGCCTCGCCGTCATCGCCGGCTCCGCGCTCGCCGCGCCCGCGCTCCACCGGATCCCTGCCCACCGGGTAATCGCCGCCGGCCTGACGCTCATCGCCCTCGGCGATGGCTCCCTCATCGCCGCCGCCCGCACCGGATGGGGACTGCCGGCCTGCGTGGCCCTCGCCGGCCTCGGGATCGGGCTGTCCTCGGTCGCCGCCACCACGCTGGGCACCGACGTCCCGGCCACCTGGCGCGGCACCGCGTCAGGCATCATCAACACCGCTGCCCAGCTGGGCAGCGCGACAGGCATCGCAGCGCTGCTCCTCGTCGCCGCCCTCACCACCGGCACCACCGGACATGGAAGCGCGGGCCCGGTCATCGCCTGGGCCACCGCCGCGGCCATCGCCGGCACCGGTGCACTGGCCTTCGCCATCCAGCGGCAACCAGGACTGCAACCAGCGACTCAGACCCCCTTACGGGGACGGCCGAGCGGGGCTCCGCATTGATGTCCCAGCGCTGGCGGAGGCTCCAGCGGGTCATGCTCAGCCCCGGCAAGATCGGCGACAAATCCCAGGCCGCCCTCGTCCTTGTCCAATTCGAGCACAAGATGATCACGTGAAAGTCGCTGAGAAAACCTCAGTGGGCCACCACTTCGTCAGTGACGGTGAGCGCGGCCCGCCACGCGTACAGGTCAGCCGGGCTGGCCTCGAGCACCGGCACGCTGAGCGCCCTGCCCATCCTGGCGAGGGCGTTACGCCGGGACGTGACGGTGGTCGCCGCGTGCCCCCGCAGAGCCAGCCATTCCAGGTGACGCCCCAGGATCTGGCACTCGCCTGTGTACGGGACGCCGCACAGGGAGCACGCCTGCCAGCCCGACCCCGCGGCGGGCACCAGATCCTGGCAGACGAGCAGCTGCAGCCCACGCGGGCCGGTCACGGCATGAGCCGTTCGTCGCGGGCGGCTGCCTGGCGGATCAGCGACGCGGCCTCGCCGAGGTCCTCGCTGATCCGCTCGAACACGCGGGCGAGCGCCTCGGCCCGGTCTGGCTTGGCGGGCAGCTCCCCGGCAGCGGCCACCAGCTCACAGGTCGCCTCACCGACAATCTCGATGGCCTCGATGGCGGGATTGGATGGGCTGGGCTGCGGGCTGGCAGGATCGTGCATAGCCGGACCTCGTTTCCGGTCAGGCCCGGGGAGTACGGCGTGCAAGCGCCGCCCCGGGCCGCTTTACGTGCTGGGCTGCTCACGCTACATCGCTAGGCATGGCTCTGCTAGGCCCTGCAAGGCCTGGCATGAGATTGCGCAGGTCAGCATGCCCTAGCGTGGCTAGGGTGAGTGATCATCCGCGCTGGGACGCCACCGGGCCGAAGCTGATGTATGTGCAGGTGGCCGACTACATCGCCGGGCGTATCGCTTCGGGCTCTCTCGCGCCGGGCGCGAAGCTGCCAGCCGAGCGCGACATGGCCGCCGATTACGGCGTGGCCTATGACACGATCCGGCGCGCCACGGCGCTGCTGCGCGAGCGCGGGCTGATCGTCACGATCATCGGCCGCGGAACGTTCGTCACGCCGGAAGATCAGCGGCCGTAGCGCACGGCTTTGTTCCGTTTCTGTTCCGCCAGACGTTGGGCAGAGACGGGAAACGGTGAGAACCAGTGAGAAGTACCTGAGCAGGCCAGAGCGGGTACCGCGGGTATCACCGCAGGTGGCAAACCCGCAGCGATGAGTTCGAGATGTACTACGACGTATAGCAGGCAGTGGTCCCTGGCCGGTGAGCACATCGCCGGCCAGGGCGACCGAAGGTAGTCACGTTCCAGGCGCGAGGCCATCGCTGCCGCCCAGGCAACGGGCGGTGCGGTGGCCTTTCGCGTCGTGCCATGCTGTCAGGGACAGATCCGCGACGCAGCCGGGGCGGGAATGAACCGCGACGACCATGTGACCATCGCAAGCTTGAACGCGCACGGTGGGGTAGACCGCCATGGTGAGCCGTTCGACGTCGAGGCTGCGTGTCATTACCTCAAGGCCGACGTCATCACGATCCAGGAAGCATGGCGCCCGGACGGCCAGCCAGACCCGCTGGCCGCCCCGGCACGCGCCCTGGGCGCCCAGGTGAAGCACACCAGCCTGGTTGCCGACACCGACCTCGCCACCCTCCGGGTTGGTCCCGGCACCGAGCCTGGTTCCTGGGGCCTCGCGATACTGACGGTGCTGCCGGTGACCGGCTATTACGTGGTGGACCTGGGACGGGCCCCGTGGGACGTATGCCACCGCGGCGCGCAGATCCTCACGGTCACCACGCCGGGCGGGAAGTCGCTGCGCGTGGTCAACACCCACCTGACCCACCGGTACATTAGCCTCGTTCAGCTCCGGCGGCTCGTCAGGCACCTGGCGGGCGGCACGGACCCGACCGTGATCGTCGGTGACCTGAACATGCCCCGCGCGGCCACCTGGGCGGCGGACGGCTACTCCGGCCCGGTGCGGGGCAGGACCTATCCGGCTCACCGGCCGCTTGTGCAGCTTGACCACCTGCTCGCCGGCCCGGGCATCACCGACCTTGATGGCGAGGTGCTCGACCCGGTCGGCTCGGACCACCTACCGATCCGGGCGCAGTTCAGGGTCGGCTGAACCGGGCGTCCGTGCGCGTCCCGTGGCTCACGATCACGGAGGATCCGCGGTCGCATATGACGGGAACCCGCCATGATAATGGTGTCAGCCGGGCTTCGCCGGGCAGGCGGTAGTCCCAGGTAGCGCACATCTTTGCGAGGGCAGGGGAAATCTCGATGCTCTCCGGCGGCGCGGCCGGCTGGATGCGGCCAGATCGGATGTTCTCTGAATTGTCGCCGAGCCCGAACGCGAACCGGGCGTGCGCGAACTGGCCGTAGTCAAGTATGGCCGGCTCGAACTCGACGTTCAGGAAGCTGCACAGCCCGCGCATCACCGATTCCGGGTCGGCGGTCATGTCCTCGTAACGGACGGTATGACCCGGCAGTGCGCGGCGGGCCTCCTCGACCGCGGTCATATACCGAAGCGCATACTCGGCGACCGAGCCGAGGCTGTCAGAGCGGTCGGGATGCCACGCAGGATCCCACGAGGCGTGCAGGGAGGCGACCGCGGCGGCCGGATGGCGCAGCAGGAAGATGAACCGGGCGTCCGGCCAGCAGTCGGCGATCCGCCGCCAGAGCAGGACATTGCTGGGCGTCTTGACCACAATGACTGGCTTGCCGCTGCGCGCCAGCGCATCGGCCAGCACCCGGTCCCACAGCATGTGGTCCAGTTCTTCCTTGGTCAGGTAGAGCGCTCTCAGGGACGTCTGGATCCACCGGGTATCCGCCCGGGCCTCCAAGTGCATCAGCGGCAACTCGGGAGGCGCGTACAGCCGCGAGTGGCTGCCCAGGATGACTCTCAGGAGGGTGGACCCGGACCGGGCGCCGGACAGGATGAACACCGGTGCCGTCAGCATCCGCTGGCTGCTCGGCAGCGGCAGCGTCCACGATCGGTGACCAGGCGGACGCGCCAGGTGATACCCGGTAGTGCGCGCGAGCAGCACGTTTACCGGTTGCCTCCATCTCATAGGGGAGAACTTTACTTCCCTGAGCGAACTTTCGCCGGAGCGACGCGACACTTCCCAGTCAATCTTGAGGCTGTGACGAGGAGGGCTACAGGCGACGCCAGCCGGGGCGGCTCGCTGCGCCCCGTTACCTACCGCTACCCATCGAGATCTCCCGTAATTGGCGGGCTCGCCGGGCTAGGGACCGGCCGTCCATAATGGGTCCAAGGTCCCGGGACGCGCACAATTGGGGGTGTCGGCCATTACCACGCCAGAGGGAACCGGGCCCGACGAGCGGCCGCTGGCTGTGCGTGTGCGCGGCCTGACCAAGTCCTACTCGGGCACACCAGCGGTGCGTGGCATCGACCTGGCGATCCACCAGGGTGAGATCTTCGCCCTGCTGGGCCCGAACGGGGCAGGCAAGACCACCACCGTCGAGATCCTCGAGGGCTACCGGGCCAGGGACGGCGGCGAGGTCAGCGTCATGGGCG
>DAIRVB010000195.1:0-2533 GCA_036803065.1 Streptosporangiaceae bacterium | reverse complement strand
GCGAGGATCCTGGCCACCACCGCGCCCGGCTGAAGAGCCGTATCGGCATCGTCTTGCAGTCCACCGGGGTGGACCGCTACCTCACCGTGGCCGAGACGGTCACCATGTTCGCCGGCTACTACCCGCACCCCCGGCCGGTGGACGAGGTGATCCACCTGGTCGGCCTCGACGCCAAGCGCAACGAGCGGGTGCTCAAGCTCTCCGGCGGCCAGCAGCGCCGCCTCGACGTCGCGATCGCCCTGGCGGGCGATCCGGAATTGCTCTTCCTCGATGAGCCGACCACCGGGTTCGACCCTTCGGCCCGGCGTGGGGCCTGGGATGTCATCAAGGACCTCGCCGCGCTCGGCAAGACGGTGCTGCTCACCACGCACTACATGGAGGAGGCGCAGTACCTGGCCGACCGGGTGGCGGTCATCGCGGCCGGCCTGATCGTCGCCCAGGGACCGCCCGCCAGCCTCGGTGCACGGGACATGGCCCGGGCCAGAATCCGCTTCCGGCTGCCCCCGGGGGCCGTCCCTCCCGATGGCCTGGGCGGCCCGGCCGGCCCCGACGGCTTCACCGAACTCGCGCCCGACGACGTCACGCTGGCCCTGCACCGGCTCACCGGCTGGGCCATCGAGCAGCGCATCAGCCTCGACGGGCTCGAGGTGACCCGGCCGTCGCTGGAGGACGTCTACCTCGCCCTCACCGGCACCCCGGCCGAGCCTGGCGATGGCCAGCCAGTCCCGCAGGCGGCTCACGAAGGAGGCAGCAGATGAATGCGGCGGTACTGACGCTGTCGCAAATGCGTTATGTAAATAAGGCTTTCTGGCGGAACCCAGCCTCAGCATTCTTCACGTTCGCCTTCCCGCTCATGTTCCTGGTGATCTTCACTTCCTTGCTCGGCCACAACACGGTGCACATCGGTACCAGGTCGGTGAACCTCTCGACGTATTACGTGGCCGCGATGGCGTCGTTCGCGGTGATCAGCGCCTGCTACACGAACATCGCGACGGCGGTGACCTTCCAGCGGGACGCCGGGGTCCTGAAGCGGCTCAACGGCACGCCGCTGCCCAGCTGGTCCTACCTGGGCGCCAGGATTCTGCATGCGCTGCTGATCTCGGTTCTGCTGGTTGCGATCACCGCCGCCTTCGGCCGCGCGTTCTACAGCGCGGACATCCCGACCGGCGCGACACTGCTCCGGTTCCTGGTGATGCTCGTGGTCGGGGCGGGCGCGTTCTGTGCCCTCGGCTTCGCGATCACCGCCGTCATCCCGAACGCCGACGCGTCACCGGCGATCGTCAACGCGACCATCCTGCCGCTGCTGTTCCTGTCCGGGATCTTCATCCCGTTCGGGAACAACGCACCGGGCTGGATCCAGTGGGTCGCACGGATCTTCCCGGTCAGGCATTTCGCGAACGGGATGCAGGCCGGGTTCCTGGGTACCAGCTTCAACTGGACTGACGTCCTCGTGGTCGCAGCCTGGGGAGTAGCCGGGCTGCTCTTCGCGGTGCGCTTTTTCAGCTGGGAACCGCGGGCGGGATAACGAGCACGCCGCACGGGGGCAGGCCGGTGTCACAGCCAGCCCGCGCCGGCATGCCCGGCACCCTGCCACAGCACTCAGGGAACACCTGAGGCTGGACTAACGCGGCTAGCTGATGCCCTGGGTCATGAAATGGCAGAGCGGCGCCCGGCACGAGGTCTCACGGTTCGGCCGCTTCACCGCTGGCCAGGTCGAACTCGCCATCCTGAACGCCGGCGGTGAAAGCGCGCCACTCGTCCGGCGTGAAGATCAGCGCGGGCCCGTCAGGGTTCTTGCTGTCGCGCAGCGCGATGACCTGGTCGCTGCCTTCCTTGGAGCCCGGCACGACCGCGACCTCAACGCACGTTCCGCCGTTCCCGCCGTTATAGGTGGACTTGCGCCAGATGGCGCGGGTCAGGTCCATGTCCGGCTTGCCTTCCTCATCAAGTCGATGGAGGCTCGCGGTGCGAGTGCTGTCAAGCGGCTACCGCTGGCATTCACCCTAACGCGCCCCGGAGCCTGATTGCTCGCGGCCATCGCACGCCAGGTCCACCCGAGAGCGGTGCTAGGTTGCGTCGGTGCGCACAGGGGTTTACATCGACGGGTCCGGCAGGATGGCGATCTCGTCCATCCACACCTGCCCGGTGAGCCAGTCCGCTGGCCCACGCGTGCTCGCCCTGGACGCCGCGCCCATCACCTCCATGATGTCTCCTCGTCACTCGACCTGGTCATCTGCACACGCCCATGACGCCTGGCCCGGGCCAGGGCCGCCGGGGGCAGGCCGGCCAGGCAGGTGCTCTCCCTGGTGAGGTGGGCCTGATCGGCATAACCGGTCTCGGTGGCCAGCCGGGCCAGGTCAGGGGGCACTGCCGTCTGGTCGATGCCGGATACGAAACGGCGGAACCGCAGCACCCGCCGCAGGGTGGCCGGCCCGTAGCCAACCGCAGCACGGCAGCGCCGGTACAGGTGGCGCTCGCTGACGCCGAGATCCGCCGCCACGTCCGCCACCCGGGCCCGGGGCGAGCCGAGGCG
>DAIRVB010000194.1:6171-7569 GCA_036803065.1 Streptosporangiaceae bacterium | reverse complement strand
CCGCCGCCCACCACGCGCCCACCACCTGCCACGCGCCCACCATCGCCACGCGCCCCACCACTCACCACGCGTGCGCCCCTCATTACGGGCGAGGCAGGCCCGAGCCGCGCCTGGTGGAGTGCAATTTGGTAACTTAGGGTTACATTATGAGTTCTTAGGGTAGTTAACTAGGTGATGTCAAGATCACCGTTTGTCGTCGTCGGACCCGCACTGCTCGCTGTGCTGGCACTAGGCGTGGCCGCATGCGGCCAGGGCGGGACGAAGCCTGCGGCCGCCGCGCGCCCGTGCGCGCGGCACGGCTCGGCTTTCGCCAGACCCTGTGTCCCGGCATCCGCCTCAGCCTCTCCTTCGGCGTCGGCCACGGGCTCGTCCCAGGCTCCGGGGGGCGTGCCGGTATTCGCGTATTACTACATGTGGATGCAGGGCTCCTACTGGTCGGCCAACAAGCTCAACCATCCGGTCCGGCCGTTCCCCGGCAATTACAACAGTGCTGACCCGGCCGTCATCAACTGGCAGATTGAGCAGGCCAAGGCGGCAGGAATTACCGGTTTCATCGTCAGCTGGAAGGACAACGCGACGTACCGGAGGATCCTGCCGCTCGTCGAGAGCGCGGCCAACCGGGACAACTTCAAGCTGGCCATGGAGTACGAAACGCGCCAGACCTTCCCGTCGCGCACCGTGACGCCGGCCGCGACCACAGAAGCGGACTTCAGGTATTTCGTGGCGAACTACGCCAGCGATCCGGCGTGGTACCGGGTCAACGGCAAGCCGCTCACCATGATCGACGATTCCAGTCTTTACACGACGTCACAGCTCGCCTCCATTACCGGCCCGCTGCGTCCTGCGCTGGCGGTGCTCCAGGATGTGAGCACGGTGGCGCTGTACAACAAATACGCGGCGTACACGGATGGGAACGCCTACTACTGGTCCTCGGAGAACCCGGCGACCAACCCGCACGCGGCGTCGGACCTCGCGGCGCTGGGTGCTGCGGTCTATGCCACGCACGGGACCTGGATCGCCCCGTTCGCGCCGGGATACAACTCGACGCTCATCGGCGGCCACGTGGTCGTCGCGAGGAACAACGGAGCAGCCCTCCGGACCGAGTACGCGATCGCGGCCGCGTCCTCGCCGGACATCCTGGGGCTGATCAGCTGGAACGAGTGGACCGAGAACACCTACGTGGAGCCTTCGGTCAGCTACGGCTCCACCTACGTCAACGTGCTGAACGGCCTGATCACCTCGTCGGGCTGACCGGCCCATGCGGGTGCCCGCCCGGATGCGGGTGGTCGGCTGGCTGCGGGCGGCCGGCCGGCGGCGGGTCGCCGGCCCGCAGCGGGGCAGCCTCGAACCTCCCCTCATGGGCGAGGACCGGGCGGCGGTCGCCAGCGAGTTCGGGAT
>DAIRVB010000194.1:0-6161 GCA_036803065.1 Streptosporangiaceae bacterium | reverse complement strand
CGCGCCATGTCTGCGGCATTGCTTCGGGAGGCGGCGGCAGCGAGGCCGAAGCCCGGCCGCCGACCCCGAACCGGGACGGCACCTTCCTGGTCCCGGCACCGCACGACGGGCATTCGGGCAGCGGCGCGCTGAAGGACTGGATGACCTCGGAGCTGTGCCCTTCGTCGCACCGCAACTGGTAGATGGCCATGGCTACCAGAGCTCCATGGACCGGGTGAAGATCCCGGCGATGTCGTCCTCGGTGACCGGTTTCGGGCAGGTGGCCAGCAGTCGTTGCTGCTTCATGGTCCCCTCGACCAGTCCGGGCACATCGGCGGCCCCGAAGCCGACGGCGGCGATCCCGTTGGGTATGTCGATGTCCTTCAGTAGGTCGATGAGCACGGAGGGGAGGAATTCCGGGTCCCGGGACGGCCGCGCGGCCCCCGGGGCGAGCAGTTCCGCGGCGCGCAGATGCCGCTCTGGGGAGGAGTCGAAGGTGAACCGGAACGCCTCCGGCGCGGTCAGCGCGACCGACATGCCGTGCGGCACCATCGGCTCGGCGGGCGGGTAGTCCTTGGGATGGAAATCACGGACCTGCCCGGCGATCGGGTAGCCGTTGGCGTGCGGGATGTGCACGCCCGCGTTGCCGAAGCCCATCCCGGCGAACGTCGCCGCGATCGCCATGTCGGCCCGGGCGGCGACGTCGTCGCCATGGCGGACGGCGGTCCGGAACGAGCCCGCGAGCAGGCCCATCGCCTTCTCCGACCACATGTCCGAGACCGGGTTCGCGCCGCAGTAGGGCACCCGCTGCTCCGGCCGCTTGCGCTCATTTGTGGTGTACCAGCGAGCCGTGTAGCTCTCCAGCGCGTGGCAGAGGATGTCCATGCCGGCCGCCGCGGTCACCCCAGCGGGCTGGGTGAGGGTCAGCAGCGGATCGACCACCGCCAGGGTGGGACGCAGCCGGGCATGGCTGATGCCGGTCTTGACGTGCTGCGAGAGCACGTCAAGCACGCAGACAGTGGTGGACTCCGCGCCCGTGCCGGTAGTGGTCGGCACCGCGATCAGCGGCCTGAGCGCGTTGACCGGCGCGGTTCCCTTGCCGACAGGCAGGTTGATGTAGTCCATCAGCTCGCCGGGGTTGGTCAGCATCAGGTTGATTGCCTTCGCGGTGTCGATGCTGGACCCGCCGCCGACGGCGACGAACGCGTCCCAGGGGCCGGTTGCCCTCGCGGCGGCGATCGCGTCGTTCAGGCTCTGGTCGGTCGGCTCTGCGTGCACGCCGTCGAATACGTGCGCCTCGATGCCGAACTGCGCCATCTGCTCGGCGACCCGCTGCGGGCTGCCGGTGGCGGCCACCCCGGGATCGGTCACCACCAGGGCACGGGCGACGCCGAACTGGCTCAGGTCGAAGCCGATCTCGTCGGAGGCGCCCGGGCCGAACTTCAGCTGCGGAGCCCCGTAGGTGAAGATGGCTTCCGGGTTGGCTGGCAGGCTCATGCTCACGTCGTCCTCCTCAGGCGTAGAAGCCGTCAGGTGCCCGGCGCAGCGACCGCAGTTGCTCCGCGTCGTGACCGAAGATCACCATGGCGTCGGACTGCTCCGCGATGCCGCGGAGTTTCTCGACGGAGGCATACCAGGCGGACAGGTCGTTGACGATCGCCGCCGGGGTGGCGGGCGGCCCGTAGGAATCCCCCATGTACACGGCGTCGGATGTGAAGATCATCGTGCCGGTCTCGGGCAGGTCGACCTTCATGGCCATGGTGCCCGGGGTATGTCCCGGCGCCTCGATGAGCGTCACCCCGGGCAGGAACTCGGCGTCGCCAGAGACGGTCTCGAAGTCCAGGCCCTCGTAGTCGGCCTTGAGGTGGGCGCCGTTGAAGGCGCCGGAGTAGCCGAAGGCCCACTCCTTCTCCTTGTCGTTTACCACGAGCCGCGGTCCCGCCCCGGCGAACGTCTTGACGTTGCCCGCGTGGTCGAAATGCAGGTGGGAGAGCACGACAAAGTCGAGCTGGCTGGCGTCCACACCGAGCTGACGGAGCCGCGAGTCGAGGTACTCCTCCTCGCTGACCTGGTCATAGGGGAAGAATTCCTGCAGCCCGGTGGGTACCCAGCGGGTCTCCCAGTCGCGCGGGCAGCTGGTGTCCCACAACATCGTGCCTTCGGGGGTCTCCACCAGCACCGCGTGGGTAGTGCAGGGATACCACTCGACCGGCCGTTCCCGGTCGGCCCGGCTCCGGATACTGCGTCCCGGCTTGAGGAGCAGCCAGGTGAGGTCGCAGCTCATCGAACCGCAGTCGAGCACGTGCAGCTTCGTCGCTACCGCCATGTCCATTCTCCCGGGTCTCGGAACGAGCGTGGTCACATACCTGGCTACCCAGAATGTGCCCGTTATGATCGCTCCCTGCCGTCCCGGATGCGGTGACGCGGGACCGCTGGCAAGCTTGCCGGATGAGCGGCCGGTGGGAGTTCTGGATCGACCGGGGCGGCACGTTCACGGATATCGTCGCGCGCCGGCCGGATGGCAGTCTTACCGTTCGCAAGCTGCTGTCTGAGAATCCCGGCCGCTACGCCGATCCCGCGGTCGAAGGAATCCGCCGCCTGCTCCAGGTACCCGGCAAAGAGCCCATTCCAGCGGAACGGATCGCCGCAGTCCGTCTGGGAACCACCGTGGCCACGAACGCCCTGCTGGAACGCAAGGGCGAGCCGACCGTGCTGGTCATCACGCGCGGCTTCGCGGATGCGATCCGGATCGCCTACCAGGACCGGCCGCGCATCTTCGACCGGCAGATCATCCGGCCGGAGATGCTGTACTCGCGGGTGATCGAGGCGAGTGAGCGGATCGGCGCGCACGGCGAGGTCATCGTCTCGCTCGATGAGCACGCGGTGGCCGCTGACCTGCGCGCCGCCTACGACGAGGGTTTCCGCTCGGTCGCGGTGGTGTGCATGCACGGCTACCGGTACCCGCGGCACGAGGCCCTGATCGGCGAGATCGCCCGCCGGGCCGGCTTCACCCAGGTGTCGGAGTCGCACGCGACGAGCCCGCTGATGAAACTGGTCTCCCGCGGCGACACCACGCTGGTCGATGCCTACCTCTCGCCCATCCTGCAGCGTTACGTGGATCAGGTGACCGCTGAGCTGAGCGGTGTCCGGCTGCAGTTCATGCAGTCCAGCGGCGGCCTCACTGACGCGCGCCTGTTCCGCGGCAAGGACTCGATCCTGTCCGGCCCGGCGGGTGGCATCGTCGGCATGGCCCGCACCGCCGAGGCAGCCGGTTTCGGTGCCGTGATCGGCTTCGACATGGGCGGCACCTCAACGGACGTCTCGCATTACGCGGGGGAGTTCGAGCGGCAGTACGAGACCCTGGTCGCCGGGGTGCGGATGCGTGCGCCGATGCTGAGCATCCATACCGTGGCGGCCGGGGGCGGGTCGATCCTGCACTTCGACGGCAGCAGGTACCGGGTCGGCCCAGACTCCGCCGGCGCGGATCCCGGGCCGGCGGCCTACCGGCGTGGCGGCCCGCTGACCGTGACGGACGCCAACGTCATGCTGGGCCGGATCCAGCCGGAGCACTTCCCCCGGGTGTTCGGCGCCAGCGGGGATCAGCCGCTGGACGCCGGGATCGTCCGGGAGCGCTTCGCCACTCTGGCCGGGGAGATCGGCGAGGCCGGTGGCGGCGAGGCCGGTGGCGGCGAGCACAGCGGTTCGCCCGCGCCGGAGCAGGTCGCCGCGGGATTTCTGGAGATCGCGGTGGCCAACATGGCCAACGCGATCAAGAAGATCTCGGTCCAGCGTGGCTACGACGTCACGTCCTACGTGCTGGCCACCTTCGGCGGCGCGGGTGGCCAGCACGCCTGCGCCGTGGCCGACGAACTGGGCATGACCAGGGTGCTGATCCACCCGCTCGCCGGGGTGCTGTCCGCGTACGGGATGGGGCTCGCCGAGGTGACCGCGATGCGGGAATCAGCGGTCGAGGCGCCGCTGTCCGCCGACCTGGTCCCCGAGCTTGACCGGGTATCGGGCGGATTGGCGGCGGCGGCGCTAGCCGAGCTTACGGACGAGGGGATTCCCGAGGACCGGGTCAGGTCCGTACGCCGGGCGCACCTCAGGTATGACGGCACCGACACGGCACTCGGCGTCCCGCTTGGCCCGGCGGATGTCATGCTCACCGATTTCGAGCGAGCCTACCGGCGCAGGTTCTCCTTCCTGATGCGCGACAAGCAGGTCGTTGTGGAGGCTGTTTCCGTGGAACTCACCGCGGCCTCGGACGTGCTGGCCGGCCTGGCCGCCGCCGCGCCCGGGGACGGCGCTGGGCCGGATGGCGCTGGGCCGGATGGCGCTGGGGCGCCGGCCGCCATGTTCGTCTCCGGGGCATGGACGGATGTGCCGTGTGTCCGCCGCTCGGACCTGTCCGCGGGCCAGATCGTCCCCGGCCCGGCCCTTATCGTCGAGGACTTCGCTACTACCGTGCTGGAGCCGGGCTGGCAGGCTCAGCTGACCGGCCGCGGTGACCTGCTGCTCGCGCGGGTGCAGGCCCGCCAGGCCCAGCGCTCCGCGGGGACCGCGGTGGACCCGGTCATGCTGGAGATCTTCAACAACCTGTTCATGTCGGTCGCCGAGCAGATGGGGGTGCGGCTGCGGAGCACCGCGCACTCGGTCAACATCAAGGAGCGGCTGGACTTCTCTTGCGCGATCTTTGACTCCATCGGCGGCCTTATCGCCAACGCGCCGCATATCCCGGTGCATCTCGGCTCGATGGGCGAGAGCATCACCATCATCGCCCGGCGCAACGCGGGCCAGATGCGGCCGGGCGACGTGTACGTGCTCAACGACCCGTATCACGGTGGAACGCACCTGCCCGACATCACGGTGGTCACGCCGGTGTTCGGCGACGCTGGCCGGGAAATCCTGTTCTTCGTCGCGTCACGCGGACACCACGCGGAGATCGGCGGGATCACCCCGGGCTCGATGCCGGCGTTCAGCACGCGAGTGGAGGAGGAGGGCGTGCTCATCGACAACTGGCTGCTGGTGCGGGCCGGGGCGATGCGCGAGGCCGAGACCCTCGACCTGCTCCGCTCGGCGCGCTACCCGTCCCGAAATCCCCCGGTCAACCTCGCCGACCTCCGGGCCCAGATCGCCGCCAACGAGAAGGGAGTCCAGGAACTCGGCCGGATGACCTCGCACTTCGGCCTGGACGTGGTGCAGGCCTATATGGGGCACGTGCAGGACAACGCCGAGGAGGCGGTGCGCCGGGTCATTCCGGGGCTGCGGGGCGGCGAGTACGCCTATGAACTCGACAACGGCGCCGTGATCAAGGTCGCGGTACGGGTTGACGCGGGGGCACGGTCCGCCGAGGTCGACTTCACCGGTACCGAGGCCCAGTTGCCGGGCAACTTCAACGCCCCATCGTCGGTGGCCATGGCGGCCGTGCTGTACGTGTTCCGCACCCTGGTGGCCGATGAGATCCCACTGAATTCCGGCTGCCTCAAGCCGCTCCGCGTGATCATCCCGCCCGGCTCGATGCTGGCCCCCGCCTATCCGGCCGCGGTGGCCGCAGGCAACGTGGAGACCTCGCAGGCGATTACCGGTGCTCTCTACGCCGCGCTGGGCATCATGGCCGAGGGCTCGGGGACGATGAACAACGTCACCATCGGCAACGACCGGCACCAGTACTACGAGACTGTGGCCAGCGGATCCGGAGCCGGGGACGGCTTCGCTGGCACGGACGTGGTGCAGACGCACATGACCAACTCCCGGCTCACCGATCCCGAAGTGCTGGAATGGCGCTACCCGGTGCGGCTGGACCGGTACACGGTCCGGCCCGGCAGCGGCGGTGCCGGGCGGTGGCCCGGAGGCTGCGGGGGGCGGCGGGAACTGCGGTTCCTCGAGCCGATGACGGTAACCACGCTGAGCAGTCACCGGCGCGTCCCGCCCTACGGGATGGCGGGGGGCTCGCCGGGCGGCCTTGGCCGGCATTGGATCGCCCGTGCCGACGGCTCGGTCACGGCGATGCAGGGATGCGACTCCGTGCCAGTGGATGCGGGCGACGTGTTCGTCCTGGAAACCCCAGGCGGCGGCGGCTACGGGCCACCCGCCTGAACGCTGGCTACCTGACTCCAATCTATGGAGACGGCATCTACCTAGATTCGGTCTACCTAGATTCGGTCTACCTAGATCTGGCCTAG
>DAIRVB010000193.1:6088-7576 GCA_036803065.1 Streptosporangiaceae bacterium | reverse complement strand
GACGAGGGAAGGCGGCGCCCCAAGGCGCCCCGGAAGCGAGTGGGAGGCACCGCATGAGCCCGCAGAACACGATCGAGCGCGCCCTCGCGGTGGCCGAATGTGACGACTGCGTGGTGATCGCCGACGAGACCTCATCGGCGAACCTGCGCTGGGCGGGCAACACGCTCACCACCAACGGGGTGTCCCGGTCACGCCAGCTGACAGTTATCGCCATCAGCCGGAGCGGCGAAGAGGCCTCCGTCGGCGTGGTCTCCCGGGCCGGCGTGCACGACGATCAGATCGAGGAGGTCGTCCGGGCCGCCGAGAAGGCGGCCTCGGAGGGTTCGCCCGCGGAGGACGCGCGGCCTTTGCTGGGGCCCGGCGACAGTGATGCGTTCCGGATGGACGCCCCGGCCGGTAAGCGGGGTCCGGGTTGGGATGACCCGGTTACCGGCACCGAGATCGGGATCTTCCGCGAGTTCGCGGGTGCGCTCGGCCAGGCGTTCGACGCCGCTGGCACGGCTGGGCGGAAGCTGTACGGGTTCGCGGAGCACTCGGTCGTCAACACGTTCACCGGCACATCCACCGGGCTACGGCTCCGGCACGACCAGCCGACCGGGAAAGTAGACCTCAACGCCAAGTCCGCCGATATGGCCCGCTCGGCCTGGGCCGGCCAGGGCACGCGCGACTTCAGCGATATCGACGTCGGCGCGCTCGACGCTGACCTCGCGCGGCGGCTGGACTGGGCGGCTCGGCGGGTGGAGCTTCCAGCCGGCCGGTATGAGACGATCCTGCCGCCGGCTGCCCTGGCCGACCTGCTCGTCTACCTGTACTGGTCGTCGGGAGCGAAGGACGCGCTGGACGGCCGGACGGTGTTCAGCAAGCCGGGTGGCGGCACCCGGGTGGGCGAGCGGCTGGCCAGCCTGCCAGTCACGCTCCGCAGTGACCCGGTTGCGCTGGGCCTGGAGTGCCAGCCGTTTGTGGTCGCGCACGCCTCGAGCCGGGAGTCCTCGCTTTTCGACAACGGGCTGGCGCTGCGCCCGACCGCCTGGATCCGTGACGGTGCCCTGGCCGCGCTCACCCAGACCCGGTACACCGCTGATCTGACGAGCCTCCCGGTCACCCCCGCCATCGGGAATCTGATCCTGGACGGCCCGTCCGGGCCCGAGGGTCCGGGCAGCAGCGCATCTCTGGATGACATGATCGCCAGTACCGGGCGTGGCCTGCTGCTCACCTGCCTCTGGTACATCCGCGAGGTGGACCCGCAGACGCTGCTGCTCACCGGACTGACCCGGGACGGGGTGTACCTGGTGGAGAACGGCGAGGTAGTCGGTGCGGTGAACAACTTCAGGTTCAACGAGAGCCCGGTAGCCATGCTGGGCCGCCTCGCCGAGGTAGGTACCACCGTGCCCACGCTGCCTCGCGAGTGGGGCGACTACTTCACCCGCACGGCCATGCCCCCGGCGCGCGTCGAGGGCTTCAACATGTCCTCGGTCAGCCAGGCCAGCT
>DAIRVB010000193.1:0-5988 GCA_036803065.1 Streptosporangiaceae bacterium | reverse complement strand
GGCCAGCTGACCCTCTGGCTAGCTGTCCTCCAGGCGGAAACCCACCTTCAGGCCGACCTGGAAGTGGGCCACGCGGTCGTCCTCGATCTGACCGCGGACCTGGGTGACCTCGAACCAGTCCAGGTGGCGCAGGGTCTGCGCGGCCCGCTGCAAAGCGTTGCGGATCGCCGGCTCGATGCCATCAGATGAGGTGCCGACGATCTCGGTCACCCGGTAGGTGCGGTCTGGCATGCCGTCTCCGTTCCCATTCATGCGGTGTCCTTCATGCGGTGTCCTTCATGCGGGCTCCTCGATGCGCGCCCGGAAACTGTGCCGCTGGCCGCTATTGGCGCTCTGATCGGCGTTCGGGCAGGCTGTCTCCGTGACCCCTGACGCTGCCGAACTGCACCGGCAGGCTCGGGCGCTGCTGCGCCCCGATGTCTATGACTACTACGCGGGCGGCTCGGGGCGCGAGGCCACACTCCGCGCCAATGAGAAAGCCTGGCGGCGAATCCGGCTGCGGCCCAGGATTTTTCGGGACGTGTCAGCCGTCGACACCAGCGTCGAGGCGGCCAGCTGGGCGGGCGGCCGCCTGCGCACTCCGCTGGCCGTCGCGCCCACGGCCTTCCACCGGCTGGCTCACCCTGACGGAGAGATCGCGACGGCCATCGGCGCTGCACGCGCCGGAGCGCTGTATGTGATGTCCACCCGCAGCTCCCGCCGGATCGAGGACGTTGCCGCAGCGTCCACTGACGCGGGCGGGACCTGGTGGTTCCAGGTCTACCTGATGCGCGACCGGGAGCTCACCGCTGGCCTGGTCCGGCGCGCGGCGGCAGCGGGCGCCCAGGCGCTGGTGCTGACCGCGGACACTCCCGTGGTCGGCCGCAAGGGGCGTAGCAAGGGCCGCAGCAAGGGCGACGACATGGTCCGCGAGGCCGATTTCCTGGTCAACCTCGGCCAGCTGGCCGACCTGAATGCGGCCGAGCTGGCCAGCGACGTCACCTTCACCGACATCGGCTGGCTGAGCGAGATCAGCGGCGGCCTGCCCGTAGTGGTCAAGGGCGTGCTCCGGCCCGATGACGCGGAAGCTTGCATGGCGCACGGCGCGGTCGGCGTCATCGTGTCCAATCACGGCGGCCGCCAGCTGGATAGGGCAGTGCCGACGGCGTGGGCGCTGCCGGGTGTGGCCGCCACGGTGAGGGGGACACGGGCCGGCAGTGTGTCCGTTGATGGTGCTGTGCCCGTTGATGGTGCTGTGTCGGTGGACGGTGGGGTGCGCAGCGCCGAGGATGCGCTGGCCGCGCTAGCCCTGGGCGCCCAGGTCGTATTCCTCGGCAGGCCCGTGCTGTGGGCCCTGGCATGCGGCGGCGCCGACGGCGTCCAGGCGCTGCTGGACGGGCTTACCGACGATCTGAGGCATGTGATGGCGCTGGCCGGAGCCGCCTGCCTCGCCGACCTCGCGGGGTTGGCCGAGCCCGCGTTCCTGGCCGGTCCCGTGCCTCTAGCGGTACCGTCGTTGCCGGGCGCCCAGCTCCGGCATAACGTGGAGTCGTGAGAGGCATCATCCCGGCCCGTCGCGGTCGCGCGCATCTCGTCACCGAGGCCCAGCGGCCGCTGTCGGAAGATATTGCCTACCGGCAGCGCCGGTACTTGATCATGATGGCAATCCGGGGTGTTTGCTTCGCCGCGGCAGTGGCCCTGTTCGTGTACGTCCCAGGCTTCTTCTGGGCGATTCCGGTGGTTGGCGCGATCGTCATCCCCTATTTCGCAGTCGTCTTCGCCAACGGCGGCCGCGAGCCCACCAGTACCGCCGGTTTTCGCGCCTATGAGCCGCGGCTGCCAGTACCGCAAGTCCCCAGGGAGCGGGGCTTCGAGCCGGGTGCTAGCGGGCCGGCCGACGCCTCGCCAGAGCCGGGACCCTTTACTGCCAGTAATCACCGCCCAAAAGGCGGCCAGGAAACGGTTGATCGACAGTGAGAACCTGCATGCGCGACGCGACCGACTCGTCATCCGGTCTTGACGCACAAGGGGGGGTTTCGGTGTAACATGCATAACGGTGCTCTGGTCCCCCGTCGGAGCACCTGCCGGCGTTCCGGGCCCCCGTCGGAACGCCGATGAATGCGACGCCGGGTGGTTTGCCCCCGTAGCCACCCGGCGTCGCCCTAACTTCGCTGATCTTTGATCAGCTTCGCCACGGCTCGCCGTATTTTCCCGGGGGGACGACCCCCGGACCCCCGCGAACGTCGCCCTAACTTCGCTGACTGGCCCTCGTCCCGTCGCCCTGACTACTCTGGCGGCGGGCTAGTTGTTGGCCTCGCGCCAGGGGAAGTCTTCGTTGGCTGCGGGAGTAGTTTTCGCTAGCGGCATGGCCAGATCTGGCGGGGTTACTCGGTCTTGCTGAAAGCGACGATGGCGATGCTCATCATGGCCAGGCCCATGGCAGTGACGATCCCCAGGGACAGCCAGATCGGGACCACCCAGCCGTCCCAGGTGACGCCCGGTGACAGCGCGTGCTGGGCCAGCGGGCTGATGTTCAGGTGGGTGACCACTGCGTGGCGCATCGGGCCCACCACGTACGTGAGCGGGTCGATGCGGGTCAGCACGCTGAGCCAGCCCGGCAGCCCAGTCAGCGGGTAGAGCGCTCCGGACAGGAAGAACAGCGGCATCACCAGCATCTGGGTCAGCGCCATGAACGCCTGGAACTGGGTGATCCGCGCGGCCATCATCACGCCGAACGCGGTCAGGGTGAATGCCAGCAGCAGCAACTCCCCCACCAGCGTGATCAGCAGCACCGGGTTGTACGGCACATCCGCGAGCCCGGCCAGGACCAGCATCAGGATGCCCTGGAACGTCGCGATGGTCGCGCCGCCCAGGCACTTGCCGATCACGATGGCCGACCGGCTCACTGGCGCGACCAGCATCTCGCGCAGGAACCCGAACTCCCGGTCCCACACGATGGACGCGGCCGAGAAGATGGCGGTGAACAGCACCGACATCGCGACAACGCCCGGGTAGATGAAAGTCTTGAAATTTACACCCGGCGGCATGCCGCCCTTGGCCAAGGATGACAGCCCGGTGCCGAGGATGAACAGGAACAGCACTGGCTGTATGAGCGCTGTGACGGCCCGTAGCCGGTCCCGGCGGAACCGGATGAGCTCACGGCGCCACACGATGCTCGTCGCCCGCAGATCCGAGCGCAGGCTGCGCTCGGGAACTGAGACCCTGATCTGCCCGGCCAGCACGCCAGCCTCAGCCAGAGCAGCAGCCCCAGCCGTTTGTGTGTCAGGCGTCCGTGTCTGAGGCGCCATTCTCATCGCCTTCCCCGGAAGCGGGCGGCCATCTGGCGCATAGCATCACTGCCCGTTGCCTCGGCGTCGCGAATGGTGGTCCCGGTGTATGACATGAACACATCGTCGAGTGATGGGCGCGACACGCTGACCGTGCGGATCGGCACTGTCAGCCGCGCGAACAACTGGGGCACGAACTGCTCCCCAGAGGTAACCGAGAAGGTGACGGCGCCCTCATGCACCCCGGCCTCGATACCGAAGGCAGTGGCCAGTTCACCGATGGCCGCCGCGTCGTTCTCGGTGTGGATCTGCACCCGGTCCTTGCCGACACTGGCCTTGAGGGCTTCCGGGGTGTCTATCGCCACGATCTTGCCGTGATCGATAATCGCGATCCGGTCGCAATGCTCGGCCTCGTCCATATAGTGCGTGGTGAGAAAGATCGTGATGTCCTCACGCGTCTTCAGGTCGTTGATGTACTCCCAGATCGACGAGCGCGTCTGCGGGTCGAGGCCGACCGTCGGCTCGTCGAGGAACAGCACATGCGGCGCGTGCAGCAGGCCCCGCGCGATCTCCAGTCGGCGCTGCATTCCGCCGGAATACGTCATCACCAGGCTGTCGCGGCGGTCCCAGAGGTCCACCATCTCCAGCACCTGCCGCATCCGTGGTGCTACCGCCGCCGCGGGCACGCCGTACAACTCGGCGTGGAAACGCAGGTTCTGCGTGCCGGTCAGGTAGTTATCGAGCGTTGTGTCCTGGAATACCAGGCCGATATTGCGGCGGACCGCGTCCCGCTCGGTCCTGACGTTGCGGCCGGCCACCCAGGCGTCGCCTGAGGTCGGCTTGGCCAGGGTGCAGAGAATCTTGATCGTGGTCGACTTCCCGGCCCCGTTAGGGCCGAGGAAGCCGAACGTCTCCCCCGCCGGAACCTCGAAGTCGATCCCGCGGACCGCCTCGATCTCCCCGTAGCTCTTGGTCAGGCCGGAGACCTTGATGGCCAGGCGGGCCTCGCGTCCGTTCCCGGAATCTGCGGCCGAGTCGGCCGGCTCGCCGCCTGGCCGATGCTGGACACCGTCGATCCCCGGATCCTCCGTGCCGTTCCTGGCCCCCGCGTTGGCGCGGACGACCGTATCGCCCGCGCCAACGTCTGGGCTGGTATGCGCTGCCACCGTCACCGCCTTCCTCCACAATCCGCATCGAGCCTAGTCCTGACCTCCGTCGGACTCCTCCGCACGCGCGTCGCCCGATGTTGCATCGTCGGCGTCGTCGGCGGCAAGGATCCCGTACAACCGCCGACGGGTGTCGGCCAGGATTCGGTGCGCCTGCTCGATCTGAGACGTGCTGCCGGCCTGGGCCACCTGAACGGCAGCCGCCATCACCTGGCCGAACAGCCTGCGCAGTTCTCTGGCATCAGAACTGACCGAACCGGCCACCACATCCCATGGCGCGCGGAGTTCCTCCTGGTGGGCCGCCGCATAGGTGCGTCCCTCGTCAGTGAGGACGTAGGCCCGGCGGCCACCCTCGCCGGTCTCGGCCCGGATCAGGCCCTCATCTTCCATCTGCTGCAGCGCCGGGTAGACGGATCCGGGGCTGGGCCGCCAGACTCCCCCACTGCGCTCGCCTATCTCCTGGATGATCTGGTAGCCGTTCATCGGCTCCTCGGTCAGCAGCGCGATGGCCGCCGCCCGGACGTTGCCGCGCCGCACTCGCGGGCCGCGCCTGGGCCTCGGCCCGCCCATCCACGGCCCGAAGTCCGCGAATCCCCGCCCGAAGCCGGGGCCGCCAGGAAATCCAGGCCCGTCAGCGAATGGCTCCGGCACCGTGCGGCGGCGCAGGCCGTGGCCATGGCCACGGCCACCTCGGTGGTGCCGCCACTCGCCTTCTTCTTCGTCTCCTGGGTGATCCCAGGCATCTCCTTCATGCATCTCTCTTACTCCTCCGCGAAGCTGACTGGGTGTGGGATTTCGGTAGTCCACGTAAGCCCAAGCCATTCTTCGTTAGCTCAACGATATATCGTTATGGATCGGATGGCAACAGGCGAGTCTGGGCAGCAGGACTCAAGGCCAGGCGCCTGCAGGCGGGGAGTAGGCCGTCGTCGCTGATGGGATCTCCGCCGGAGGGCCCCCGCTCGCGGGCGAGTTCTGTCAGCCAGCCGGGCGGGCTAGCGCGGTGACCACATACGTTCACTGGGTTTGGGTGGGAGATTAAGGGATGGGCTGCTGGCTGGTCGTGTCTGCCACCCGGTCGTGCGAGGTTGATCGAGTGCTGGGGTCAGCGAGGGGTGAGCCGGTGCGGGGCGGGGGCTGCTAGCGGGTTCCCCCGATTGCCCGGCTGGGTGCCGCTGATGAAGACGCTGGAACGCATTGCCTTGACTTGCAGCGGTATTGGCCATTCGCGATCGGATAGTGAGGGCGGATGCAGGACCGGTTCATCTACACCACCGACGACGTGCTGCGCATGCTCGACGTCCTCTTGGAGGGCCGGGGCGGGGCTTGGTGGGACGAGTTCTTCGCAGACCGCTCCAAGCGGTGCCCGTTCTACGTCGAATGGCCCGATGAGAATCTGGCCGGTTGGTTCGACGGCGGCTTGCTCGCTCCGGGACGTGTACTTGAGCTGGGGTGCGGGCACGGGCGGAACGCCATCTACCTGGCCAGCCTGGGGTGCAGTGTCGATGCCGTTGACTTCTCGGCACCGGCGATCGAATTGGCCGACGAGCGAGCGAAAT
>DAIRVB010000192.1:411-7611 GCA_036803065.1 Streptosporangiaceae bacterium | reverse complement strand
CCGCGCCGGCGCGGCGGCAGCAGGGCCAGTGCTCGGGTGACCTGCCCAGTGGGCATCACGCGGGCGCCGAAATCCACTAGGGTGGGGCTTAGGAGGGTGTAAAGGTTGTTCGTCACAGAGCGATCTTCAGCCCTCTGCCTTACTTTCCGCGCGGCGTCGCGCACCGAGATCTCATCGCACTCATTCATCTAGGGGGCCTGGAACCCGTGAGCGGCACAGAAGTGGCTCGCCCTCGTATCGGCGTCCTGGTGGTGGCCTACAACGCCGAGTCAACCCTTCGCGCGACGCTGGACCGTGTTCCGGTTGACTTCCGGGAGCGGATCGCCGAGGTGATCGTGCTCGATGACGCGAGTCACGACGACACCTTCGCTCACGGGCGAGCCTGGGCTGAGCGGCCGGACACGCCGAGCACCTTGGTGGTGCGGCATACCAAGAACCTTGGCTATGGCGGTAATCAGAAGGCTGGTTACAAGCTGGCGCTGGAGCGCGGGCTCGACATCGTCGTTCTGCTGCACGGGGATGGCCAGTACGCGCCGGAACTGCTGCCGGAGATGGTGGCCCCGCTGGAGCGGGGCGAGTGTGATGCGGTGATGGGCTCCCGGATGATGGACAAGGGGGCCGCCCGCCGCGGCGGGATGCCGTTGTACAAGCTGGTCGGCAACCGGATCCTCACCCGAGCGGAGAATGCGCTGCTCGGTGCCGAGCTGACTGAGTTCCATTCCGGATACCGGGCCTATGCCACCAGCGCGCTGCGGGATATCCCGTTCGAGCACAACACCAACGATTTCGACTTCGACACGCAGATCATCGTCCAGCTTCTCCACGCCGGAAAGCGGATACTGGAAATTCCGATTCCCACGTACTACGGCGATGAGATCTGCTACGTCAACGGCATCCGCTACGCCAAGGACGTGGTCAAGGATGTTCTGGAATACCGTCTGGTAACCATGGGGTTCGGCACTTCGGAATGGGTGCCAAAACCGCAGGAATACGCGTTCAAGGACGGTGACGGATCCTCCCACTCGGTGGTCCTCGAAATGATGGCGGGCATGCCCAGGAGCCGCATCCTCGACCTCGGCTGTTCAGGCGGCCTGTTCGCCGCCCATGCCAGGGCGGCCGGCCACGAGGTGACCGGCGTGGACTACCTGGAGATCCCTGGCGTGCGGGAACGCACCGACCGCTTCGTCAAGGCCAGCCTTGAAGAGGGCATCCCGGATGAAGTGGGTGACGGCTTCGATGTCATCGTCGCCGCGGACGTCATCGAGCACCTGTCCCGGCCCGGCGAGGTGCTCCGCGACATGTGCAAAGTGCTGCGGCCCGGCGGCCAGGTGCTGCTCTCGGTTCCGAACTTCGCGCACTGGTACCCCCGGGCGAGGACCGTCATGGGCCTGTTCGGCTACGACCGCCGGGGCATCCTGGACGAGACGCACCTGCGCTTCTTTACCCGGGCGACGCTGCGCCGGCTAGTCCGCGCCAGCGGATTCGACATACTGGAGGAGCAGGCCACCGGACTGCCACTCCGGGCCATCCCCGAAGCGGACGGGCGGAGGCTCCGGATCGCTCGCAGCATTGACAAGACCCTGGTCCGCGTCCGCCCTACCCTGTTCGGATACCAGTACATTCTCAGGCTGACCCCGCACGCCGAGGAAGCGGTGCATGTCGAAGCCATCTGACGCGGACGCCCCGCTCGGTCCGGGCGTGCTCCGGGACACGCTGTCGGTGGTACCGCCCGCGCAGTCGGCTAAACATCGCCGAACGGGCCGTTCTAGCCTTGAAGGCACCTCATCAAGGAGGCATCGCTTGACCGTCGGAAGCGTGGCACTGCTGCTGTTCGCCGTGACCACCGCGGCCATCGGGCAGGTAATGCTCAAACACGGCATGCAGATCGCAACCAGTCGCGCCGCCAAACCTGGCGGCTCGCTGATAATGAGCGCCGCCTTCTCGCCGTGGGTGCTGTCCGGGCTCGTTGTCTTCGGCGTCTCCGCGATCGCCTGGCTGTCCGCGCTGGCCCGGGTGCCGCTGAGCGTGGCCTATCCATTCAACGCCCTCGGCTATCTCGGAATCCTGACCGCGAGCGTCCTTGTCCTGCACGAACGCGCCAACGTACTGACCTGGGCGGGATCGCTCCTGGTCGTTACCGGGCTGATCATCGTCGTCTTGGCCCGGCCGTAGCTAGGATGCTGGTCTACCCCCGGCCGTACGCCCGGGTCTCCCGGTTCCGCGCTGCTGGAGGTTCGTCGCGGTGACTGAATCCCTCGCCGCCAGCAGTCATGGCCCCGACGTAGTCGTGGTCGGTGGCTGCGGTCATGTCGGCCTGCCGCTGGCGATTGCCCTCGCCGACCGCGGGGTAACTGTGCGCATCTATGACATCAGCGCCGAGGCAGTCGGCATGGTCAATGCGGCCCAGATGCCGTTCGCCGAGCCCGATGCGGCAGCCGCGCTCAAGCGCGTGATCGCGGAGGAAAGGCTTGAGGCGACCACCGATCCCGCGATCGTGGCCGGTGCCGAGCACGTCATCGTGGTGATCGGCACACCGTCCGACGAGCACCTCAACCCGGATCGTTCTGCGATCCCGCGGGTGCTTGACGGCTGTGCGCGCTACCTCACCGATGGCCAGCTCCTCATCGTGCGCAGCACCGGCCATCCCGGCGTGACCGCGCAGGTCGAGAAAATGATCGCGGGCCTGGGGATCGCGCTGGACGTGGCATTCTGCCCGGAGCCGGCCGCCGAGGGCCAGGCCATGACCGAGCTCTACGCGCTGCCCCAGATCGTGTCGAGCCGGACCGTGCGCGGCAGTGAGCGGGCCAGCGCGCTGTTCGGGCGGCTCACCGACGAGATCATCCTGATGGCACCCGAAGACGCCGAGCCAGGCCAGGCAGGAGGGGCGCCCGCCGGGACACCACGGCGCCAGCCGCGGCCCGCGGCCGGCCGCCGTCGGCCGCGCTGGGTGGCCGCGCTGGCCTGGACGGTGGCCGGACTGATCCTGTTCGTGTGCTACTGGCGGCTGTCACGGACCGTGGCGGTCAACTCCGACGGGGCCGGCGAGCTGCTGCAGGCGTGGGACATGCTGCACGGCAATCTGCTGTTGCGCGGCTGGACCACGGGGGACGTTTCGCTCTACACCACCCAGCTGCCCCAGTACATGCTGCTGGAACTGGCCCTCGGCCTGCACACGGGCTTGTTCCAGGTGGCCGGCGCGATGACCTACACGCTGGCCGTCGTGCTCGCGGCCCTGCTGGCCAAGGGCAACGCGACCGGCCGGGACGGGCTCATCCGCGCCGCTATCGCCGCCGGCATCATGCTCGCCCCGCAACTCGGCGACGGGGTCGCCATCGTGATCGTGGCGCCTGATCATCTGGCCACAGCGGTGCCGGTGCTGGTGGCGTGGCTGATCCTGGACCGGGCCAGGCCCCGGTGGTACGTACCGGTCATCATCGGCGCGGTGCTGGCCTGGGCGCAGCTGGCGGACCCGCTCCTCGTCTACATAGGGGTCGTTCCGCTGCTCCTGGTCAGCGCGATCCGCGCCTACCAGGGCGCCGTCCAGGGACGGCAGCCATGGTCATCGCAGTGGTACGAGCTCTCGCTCGGCGCGGCGGCACTAGCCTCGCTCGCCGCCGCGAACCTGATGGCCGCCGCGCTGCGGGCGGCGGGCGGCTACCACCTGCTGCCATTGATCGGCGGCTTCGCTGATCCGGCCCAGCTGACCAGCCACATGTGGCTCGGAGTGGAGTCGGTGCTGGTGCTGTTCGGGGCTGACTTCTTCGGCCTGCCACTGCATCCGGCGCCAGTGACCGCGCTCTTCCGCCTGGCCGGGGTATTCCTCGTCGCCTGGGCGGTCTGGCTTGGTGCCCGGAGGTTCTTCCGTGACCGCGATCTGGTTACCGCGCTCCTCGTCGTAGGCCTGGTCATCAACCTGGCCGCGTTCTTGCTGAGCACGAAGGCGGGCGATCTCGGGGACGCACGGGAGATCGGCCCAGTCCTTCCGTTCGGCGCGGTGCTCGCCGGGCGGCTGCTCAGCACCCGGCTGGCCGCCGCCCGGCTGCTCCCGGTGCTGCTGGTGATGCTGCTGGGGTACGTGCTGATCCTTGGCCACGAGGTGGTTAAGCCAGCCGCCCCCGCGCCGAACCAGCAACTCGCCAACTGGCTGGTCGCACGGCACCTCCACAACGGCCTGGCCGCCTACTGGGCGGCCGACATAACCACGCTGTTGAGCGAGGACCGGGTCCAGGTTGTCCCGGTGTGCGGGGGGGCCGGCGGATTCACCCCCGAGGTGTGGGAGGACAAGGCCTCCTGGTACGACCCGGCGCGTCATTACGCGAATTTCCTCGTCATCGGCGCGCCCTCCACCTGCAACTACGCCACTGTGGCCCAGGCCCGGTCCGTATTCGGGCCCTCGGCACGGACCTACCATGTCGCCGGATACACGGTCCTGGTCTGGGACAAAAACCTGCTTGCCGCCCTCGGCTGACGGCAGTCTTGCTGCTTGTCTTCATGCTGCCCGGGCCGCGCCCGGCCCAGCCTGTGATCAATGCGCCGAGTTTTCAGGTCGGAGTAGCTAGATTACGGGCTAGCCGGTACGGGGAGGAGCGGGCTGGGGGCAGCGGATCGGCCCGAGGCTGCGGCGATGAGCGCCCGGAACAGGCTGGGATCGTCGCCCGTCTCCGGATGCCACTGCACGGCCAGCACGAACGGGTGCTGGCCCGGGCTGACCATGTCGAGTTCCACCGCCTCGATCACCCCGTCCGCCGCCCACGCAGTAGCCCTCAGTCCGTCGCCGAGCCGGTCGATCGCCTGGTGATGGGACGTGGGCACGGTACGCTCCAGAGCGCCCCGGCCATTGGCGTCGGGCCCATCAGCGGCATCAGCGGGGGCCAGGATCTCGGCCAGCTTGCTGCCGGGGGAGACCCGGACCGGGTGAGATCCGTAGCTGCCAGGGGCCGGCGTGTGCGCGGCGAGGCCATCTAGGCCGGGCGCGTCCGGCAGGTGCTGGTGCAGGGTGCCGCCGCGGGCCACGTTGAGTATCTGGAGCCCGCGGCAGATGCCGAGCACCGGCAGCCCTGCTGAGAGGCTGGCCGTCAGCAGTTCCAGCTCCGCGCGGTCCCGCTGCTGGCTCACCCGGTGGGTCAGCGGATGCGGCTCGGCGCCATAGGCGGCGGGATTGATGTCCCCGCCGCCGGTCAGCACGAGCCCGTCCAGCCGCCCGGCCGCGATCTCGATCCCAGCCACCGGCGGCAGCAGCACGGGGATACCTCCCGCGGCCGCGACCTGCTCGGCGTAGGCCAGGGGGAGCAGCACGGCGGAGGAGTTCCAGACGGCCCACCGGGCCGGCTCGGCGTAGGCGCTCAGCCCGATGACCGGCTTCATAGTGCTGGCCTCATTGGGGCGTCACGTACGCGCCGGAGATCCCGCCGTCCACCAGGAAGGTGGACGCCGTCATGAACGAGGAGTCGTCGCTGGCCAGGAACGCCACCGCGGCCGCGATTTCCTCCGGTTCGGCGAACCGGCCCATGGGGACGTGCACCAGCCGCCGCGCGGCCCGCTCGGGATCCGCGGCGAACAGTTCCCGCAGCAGCGGCGTGTTCACCGGCCCCGGGCACAGCGCATTCACCCGGATACCCTCCCGCGCGAACTGGACGCCCAGCTCGCGGCTCATCGCGAGTACGCCACCCTTGGACGCGGTGTAGGAGATCTGCGACGTCGCGGCCCCCATCACGGCGACGAACGACGCTGTGTTGATGACTGAGCCCTTGCCCTGGCGCCGCATATGCGGGATCGCGTACTTGCAGCACAGGTAGACCGAGGTCAGGTTGACGTCCTGGACGCGCCGCCAGGTGTCGAGGCCGGTGGAGAGGATCGAGTCGTCGTCGGGTGGCGAGATGCCGGCGTTGTTGAACGCGATATCGACGGACCCGTGCCTGCCGACCGCCACCTCGTACATCTGCCGGACATCGTCTGCGCAGGTCACATCGGCGCGGACGTACAGGCCGCCGATCTCGTCGGCGGCGACCTTGCCGCCTTCCTCGTCCAGGTCGACGGCCACCACGTTGGCTCCCTCGGCGGCCAGTCGGCGAGCGGTGGCCAGCCCGATGCCGCTGGCCGCGCCGGTGACGACGGCGCATCGGTCCTGCAGGCGCTGCATGTGTGTGCTCACTCCTCGTGCTGGCTAATCCTCGTGCTAGCTAATCAGTGTGCTAGCTAATCATCAGTAGCGATGAAGACGTTCTTGGTCTCGGTGAACGCGTTCAGGGCGTCGGGCCCGAGTTCCCGGCCGAGGCCGGACTGCTTGAACCCGCCGAACGGGGTCCAGTAGCGCACTGAGGCGTGTGAGTTGACCGACAGGTTGCCTGCCTGCACCGCGCGCGCCACCCGCAGCGCCCGGCCCACGTTCTGCGTCCAGATCGAGCCGGAGAGCCCATAGGGCGTGTCGTTGGCGATCGATACCGCCGCAGCCTCATCCGCGAACGGCACCACGGTGACGACCGGGCCGAACACCTCGTCGGTGAACGCCGGGTCGTCCGCGCCGACCGGTGCCAGGACAGTGGGCGGAAACCAGAATCCTGGCCCGTCAGGCGCGCTGCCCCGGAACGCCACGGGCGCGGTGTCGGGCACGTAGGCAGCGACCCGTTCCCGGTGCTCGGCCGAGATCAGCGGCCCCATCTCCGTGCCAGTGGCGCGCGGGTCGCCCACGGCGACGGCCTGCACGGCCGGCTCGAGCAGTTCCATGAACCGGTCGAACACGTCTGCCTGCACCAGGATCCGGGAGCGCGCGCAGCAGTCCTGCCCGGCGTTGTCGAAGACCGCATAGGGCGCGGTGGCGGCCGCCCGCTCCAGGTCTGCGTCGGCGAACACGATGTTGGCGCTCTTGCCACCCAGTTCCAGGGTCACCCGCTTCACCTGCCGCGCGCAGCCGGCCATGATCTGGCGGCCGACCTCGGTGGATCCGGTGAACACGATCTTGCGCACCGCTGGGTGCCCGACCAGCCGCTCCCCGACGACAGTGCCCTTGCCGGGCACGACCTGGAACACGCCCTCGGGCAGGCCCGCCTCGAGGGCCAGTTCGCCGATCCGGATCGCGGTCAGCGGGGTCCGCTCCGCTGGCTTTGCGACGACCGGGTTGCCCGCGGCCAGCGCCGGGCCCAGGCCCCAGCCGAGGATCGGCATGGGGAAGTTCCACGGCACGATCAGCCCGACCACCCCGAT
>DAIRVB010000192.1:0-401 GCA_036803065.1 Streptosporangiaceae bacterium | reverse complement strand
CCGATGGGCTCCTGGAAGGTGACGTTCAGGCCGCCCGGCACCGGGATCTGCCGCCCGAACAGCCGCTCAGGCGCCGCCGAGTAGTAGCGCAGCACGTCCGCGACGTTGCCTGCCTCCCAGCGGGCCTGCCCGACCGGGTGCCCGGAGCCGGCCACCTCCAGGTCGGCAAGCTCGTCGATGTGCGCGTCCACGACCTCGGCGAAACGCCGCAGCAGCCGCGCCCGGTCGCCGGGCGAGACCGCATTCCACCCAGGTTCCGCCGCAGCCGCCCGCTCGATGGCCTCGTCGGCCTGCTCAGCAGAGAATTGCGGCACCTCGGCCACCGGCTCCTCGGTGGCCGGGTTCAGCACGGTGAACGTGGACATGCCCGGGCCTGCTCCCTGTGTCGACGATGCTGTCCG
>DAIRVB010000191.1:0-7640 GCA_036803065.1 Streptosporangiaceae bacterium | reverse complement strand
GACGCTCACCACCGATATGCGCCTCGGCTTTGAGGGCGGCCGGGCCATGGCCCGGACCCGGATGCAGGAGGGCGAGCAGCATTTCTGCGCGCTGTCCTGGACCGGCCATCAGTCACCCAGAACCTATGAGGAGGCACGGCGCCGCCTGCTGTGGACCGCTCACCACTGGCAGCACTGGCTGGCCAGGGGCCGCTTCCCGGACCATCCCTGGAGCCGCTACCTGCAGCGCAGCGCGCTGACCCTGAAGGGGCTGACCTTCGCGCCGACCGGCGCCATGGTCGCGGCGGCGACCACGTCGCTACCGGAGGAACCCGGCGGGGAGCGCAACTGGGATTACCGGTACTGCTGGCTCCGCGACTCCGGCTTCACGCTCTGGAGCCTCTACGCGCTTGGCTTCGACTGGGAGGCCGATGATTTCTTCTGGTTCCTCGCCGATCTCGCCCAGCGCGACGACGAGCTCCAGGTCGTCTACGGCGTGGACGGCGAGCGGGATCTCACCGAGCAGGTCCTCGACCACCTGTCCGGTTACGAGGGCGCCCGGCCGGTCCGGGCCGGGAACGCGGCCTACACGCAGCCGCAGCACGACGTGTGGGGCACCGTTCTCCAGTCCATCCAGATCCGGCTGGGCAGCTGGCAGCGGCTGGACGACCGGATGTGGACGGTGGTCCAGCGGCAGGTGGAGTGCGCGCTGAAATACTGGCGGGAACCCGACTGCGGCATCTGGGAGGTGCGCGGGCAGGTCAGGCACTTCACGTTCTCGAAGCTGATGTGCTGGTCGGCGGCGCAGCGTGGAGCGCACGCCGCGCGCGCCCGCGGAGATGCCGGGCTGGCCAAGGAGTGGCAGGAAGCGGCCGACGAGATGAGGGCGGACATCCTGGAACACGGGCTCGACCAGCGGGGGGCCTTCACCCAGCATTACGAGACCACCGCGCTCGACGCGTCCCTTCTGCTGCTTCCGATGACCGGCTTCCTGCCCAGGGATGACCCGCGGGTCCGGACGACGGTTCTGGCCATCGCCGATGAGCTCACCGAGGACGGGCTGGTCCTGAGGTACCGGCCGGGGGAGACCGACGACGGGCTGTCCTCGGCCGAAGGCACGTTCACCATCTGCTCGTTCATGCTCGTGTCGGCGCTCTGCGAGATCGGTGAGACGCAGCGGGCGCAGCATCTGTGCGAGCGGCTGCTCTCGCTGGCTAGTTCGCTGGATCTCTACGCTGAGGAGATCGACCCGAGCACGGGCCGCCAGCTCGGCAACTTCCCGCAGGCGTTCACCCACCTGGCCCTGATCAACGCGGTCATCCACGTGATCCGGGCACAGCGGCGTGGGCCGGCCGGACGGCGGCGGGCGCACGGATAGCGGCTGAAACGCGCCCGGCGGGGAATTGAGCCCTATATCCGAAAAGTCGGAAGGAGCAAGAGTGGCAGAGATCATCAAGGCCGGGCTGATCCAGCAGAGGTGGACCGGTGACAAGGATTCCATGATCCGCGCGTCAGTCGACGCGATCGGCCGGGCCGCCTCGGCCGGTGCCGCGGTGATCTGCCTGCAGGAACTGTTCTACGGCCCGTACTTCTGCCAGGTGCAGGACGCGGACTACTACTCCTACACGGAGGCCATCCCGGACGGGCCGACCACCCAGCTGATGTGCGAGCTGGCAAAACGGCACTCCGTGGTGCTGGTGGTGCCCATGTACGAGGAGGAGCAGCCAGGCCTGTACTACAACACCGCGGCGGTGATCGACGCCGACGGGCGTTACCTCGGCAAGTACCGTAAAACCCACCTGCCGCAGGTCAAGGGGTTCTGGGAGAAGTTCTACTTCCGGCCGGGGAACATGGGCTACCCGGTGTTCGACACCGCGGTAGGCCGGATCGGCGTCTACATCTGCTACGACAGGCACTTCCCGGAGGGCTGGCGCGCGCTCGGCCTGGCGGGTGCCCGGATCGTGTTCAATCCCTCGGCCACCAGCCGGGGCCTGAGCCAGTACCTCTGGCGGCTGGAGCAGCCGGCGGCCGCGGTGGCCAACGAGTACTACGTCGGCGCGATCAACCGGGTCGGCGTGGAACCGCTGGGGGACAACGAGTTCTACGGCCAGTCCTACTTCGCGGATCCGCGTGGCCAGCTCGTCGGCGAGGCGGCACCCGACACACAGGACGCGGTGCTGGTCCGCGACCTGGACATGGGCGTGCTGCAAGAGGTCCGTGACCTGTGGGCGTTCTACCGCGACCGGCGTCCCGACCAGTACTCGTCGCTGGTCCAGCCGTGAGCGCGCTGGCGGATAATGCATGTCCGGACCTTGTCCAAGGGTGAGTTCGAAGGGGAGGCCCCAGCGATGCGCATCGTGATCACCGGTGGCACGGTCATCACGGCCAGTGGCGGCGTGCCAGCCGACGTGCTGGTCGACGGAGAGCGGATCGCCGCCCTGGCGGCGCCGGGCACCGCCGAGGCCGAGAGCTGGGCGGCTGGGGCGGACCGGGTGCTGGACGCGGCCGGCCGTTACGTTCTGCCTGGCGGCATCGATGTGCACACGCACATGGAAATGCCGTTCGGCGGGACGTTCTCCGCGGATACCTTCGAGTCCGGTACCCGGGCCGCTGCGTGGGGCGGCACCACCACCATCATCGATTTCGCGGTGCAGGCCAAGGGCACCTCACTGCTCGCGACGCTGGACAAGTGGCATGCCAAGGCCGACGGCAACTGCGTGGTCGACTACGGCTTCCACATGATCGTTTCTGACGTCAACGACACGACGCTGAAGGAAATGGAATCCTGCATCGGCGCGGGCGTGAACAGCTTCAAGATGTTCATGGCCTACCCGGGCGTGTTCTATGCGACCGACGGGGAAATCCTGCGCGCCATGCACAAGGCCGCCGAGACCGGCGCCATGGTCATGATGCACGCGGAGAACGGCATCGCGATCGACCAGCTTGTCGCCCGGGCCCTGGCCGAGGGCCGCACCGACCCCGTGCAGCATGGCCTGACCCGCCCGCCGGAACTGGAAGCCGAGGCCACCAGCCGGGCCATCACCTTGGCCAAGGTGACCGGCGCACCGCTGTACGTTGTGCATCTATCGGCGGCAGAAGCGCTGGAAGCGGTCACAAATGCGCGTGACACCGGCCAGAACGTGTTCGCCGAGACCTGCCCGCAGTACCTGTACCTGTCATTGGATGATCTGGCCCGGCCCGACTTCGAGGGCGCGAAGTACGTAGCATCCCCTCCGCTGCGGCCGCGGGAGCACCAGCGGTCACTCTGGCGTGGCCTGCGGACCAACGACCTGTCGGTGGTCTCCACCGATCACTGCCCGTTCTGCTTCAGGGAGCAGAAGGAACTGGGCCGCGGGGACTTCTCGAAGATCCCTAACGGGATACCCGGCGTCGAGCACCGGATGGACCTGCTGCACCAGGGGGTCGTCGCCGGGGAACTGTCGCTGGCCCGCTGGGTGGAGGTCGCGGCCACCACGCCGGCCCGGATGTTCGGGCTCTACCCGCGCAAGGGCGTGATCGCGCCAGGTTCGGACGCGGACATCGTGATCTACGACCCGCGGGCCGCGCAGACGCTGTCCGCCACGACCCACCACATGAACGTGGACTACTCGGCCTACGAGGGCTTCGCGATCACTGGCCAGGTGGCCACCGTGCTGTCCAGGGGGCAGGTTGTGATCGACGACGGCGTGTACCGCGGCGTCACCGGCCATGGCCGCTTCCTGGAGCGGCAACTGTGCCAGTACCTGAGCTAGGAGCCGGGGGATGAGCATGGATTTCGGGGTGGTCCTGCAGACCGATCCGCCCGCCCGCACCGTGATCGACAGGATGCGCGCGGCCGAGGACCAGGGCTTCCGGTACGGCTGGACCTTCGACTCGCACGTGCTGTGGCAGGAGCCGTTCGTCATCTACTCGCAGGTCCTGGCGGCCACCTCCCAGCTGATGGTCGGGCCGATGGTGACCAACCCCGGAACCAGGGACTGGTCGGTGACCGCCTCATTGTTCGCCACGCTCAACGACATGTTCGGCAACCGGACCGTGTGCGGGATCGGCCGCGGCGACTCGGCCCGGCGGGTCATCGGGCAGCAGCCGATGAACCTGGCGACCATGGCCGAGGCGATGCACGTCATCAAGGAACTCGCGGAGGGCCGCGAGGTCGAGCACCACGGCAGCGTGCTGCGCATCCCCTGGGTGCGCGACGGCAAGCTGGAGATCTGGATGGCGGCCTACGGGCCGAAGGCGCTGAAACTCGTTGGTGAGCAGGCTGACGGCTTCATCCTGCAGACCGCCGACCCGGACATCGCCCGGTGGACCGTCGGCTCCGTCCGGGAGGCCGCGCGGGCCGCCGGCCGCGACCCGGATGCGATCACCGTGTGCGTCGCGGCTCCCGCCTACGTCGGCACCGAACTCGGCCACCAGCGGGACCAGTTGCGCTGGTTCGGCGGCATGGTCGGGAATCATGTGGCCGACCTGGTCACCAGGTACGGCGACAACGGCCCCGTCCCGCACGCGCTCACCGACTACATCAAGGGGCGCCAAGGCTACGACTACTCCCACCACGGCCGGGCGGGCAATCCGTCCACGGACTTCGTGCCCGATGCGATCGTGGACCGGTTCTGCCTCCTCGGCCCGGTAGCCGCCCACCTGGACCGGCTGCGTGAGCTGGCCGACATCGGCGCCGATCAATTCGCCATCTACCTGATGCACGACCAGCCTGAGGAGACACTCGCCGCCTACGGCGCCGCGATCATCCCCGCGCTGGGCTGAGCTGGGTGGTCGGCGCGCCACCGGCCCTGTCCGTCATCCGCGTCCGCTCCGTCAGACACTGACCTGGCACACTGGGCCGGTGGCACAGACCGCAGATGCTCCCGTCCGCTTGCTCAGCCGCAGCCAGGTCCGCTCCCTGCTGCGCTGGCCCGAGCTGATCGAGGCAACGCAGCACGTACTCGTGGCGCTCGTCACCACCGAGGCGGTCGCGGCTCATGCCGCCGAACTGCTCGTTCCTGGCGGCTCGCTGCACCTCAAGTCAGGTGCGCTGGTGGAGCCGCCAGTGCTCTCGGTCAAGGCCAACTTGCGCCCCGACGCGGGCGGCTCGGCCGGGGTGGTGCTGGCTTTCGACCCGGTGCGGTTCACGCTGCGGGCCATCCTCGACTCCGCGGACATCACGGCGATGCGCACCGCTGCCCTCGCTGCTGTCGCGGCCCGCCAGCTGGGCAGGCCTGGCCCGAGCACCGTGGCGGTGATCGGGGTCGGGCCAGTGGGCCGCCAGTCGCTCACAGCGTTGCGTGAGGTCCTGGATGTGACCGATGTCCGGCTGTGGAGCCGGCACACCGGGCACGCGGACGAGATGGCCGCGACGATCGACGGGCCGGTCAGTGTGCACCGGTCGCCGGGCGAAGCAGCGGCCGGCGCCGACGTGGTGGTCACCTCAACACCCTCCAGGGAGCCGCTGCTGTTCCCGGCCGATCTGCGCCCGGACGCGCTGGTGCTGGCGATGGGCGCGGACAGCCGCGGCAAGCGGGAACTTGGCGAGGGGGTGCTCTCCGGCGCGTCAGTCGTGACCGACATCATGGCGGACGCACTGTCCGTCGGGGAGTGTGCATACCTGCCGGACGGAGCCGACCGGGCCCGCTGCGTCGAACTCGGAGAGCTGCTGGCCGGCAGGCGTGCGCTCGCCACGGGCCCTGGCCGTACAGTGTTCGACTCGGTCGGATCGGCAGCGGTGGATGCGGCTGTCACCGGGCTTGTCCTCGCACTCGCGGAACATGAGCGGGTTGGCACGGAGTTCCGCCTCGGCAGCTAGGGCGTGTCCCGTGGATCTTCGTGGCTCAGTCGTGTTGTTACGCGTCATTCACTATGAACGCTGACAGTTGACTCTCGATGGATATGGGACTTCTTATGAGCTTGACCGAAATCCCGCCACGACGTTCACGATGACGCGGTGCTGTTCATCGTGAACGGGTCCGGCCGCTTGAACCGCCCTGTGGGGCGCTCGGAACGGCAGCTTCGCAGGCTGCTACTTGTGACGGAAAGTGACCGGTTCCGTCGGCCCGCAGCTAGAGCCAGGCCTCCAGACCGACCAACCTGTCCTCAGGCATGGTTCTCAAAAACTGCTTAGCAATCGCTAGCAAGTGATATACGATGCTCTATCGTGGGAGACCGGATCGAGATCGCTTCAGCGCTGCGCCAGATCGGCCGGGGCTTTCAGGCTCTGGCGGATGCCATCGCGGGCGGAGAGGCTGCCGAGGGCCACCGCGAACTCGCGATCTTGCGCGAGTGGGGTGACCGTGGCTTGAGCCGGGCCGAGGCGAGTGCCTTGTTCCGCAAGCACGGCATGGCGCCGCAGACGGCCGGCGGATGGGCGCGCGGCGATTGGATCGAGAGCCGCGATGACGGCCGGCGCTATGTCACGGAACGGTCGCGCCGGTGGGCAGCTGAACAGGAGGAGCCCGGTGCCTGAGGTCTTTGCAGTCCGCATCGCTGTTCGCGGCTATGAGGTCGACGTCAACGGACACGTCGCGGGAACGGTACTTCTGCAGTACGGCCACCACGCACGCTGGGAATGCCTGCGCGCCGCCGGCGTCGACCAGCCGGGCTTGCTGGCGACGGGAATCAGCCCGGTGAGCCTCGAGGAGCGCATTCGCTTCCACCGGGAGGTGCGCGCCGGCGAGGAAATAGATGTCTCGTGCGCCTACATCTGGGGCGACGGTGGCAAGACCTTCCGCGTCGAGCAGCAACTCCGCCACTCCGACGGGAACCTGGTTGCCGAGATCACGAATGTCGGGGGCCTGCTCGACCTAGCGAAGCGGCGGCTCGTCGGCGAGCCAGGCAAACACTGGCGCTCCGTTGCCAGCAAGCCCGAGGTGCTCGGCCTCTAGCCGGAGTAGAAGCAATCGGATGACCCCCGGTGATCGCCACGCGCAGAATCGATCTGCACGAACGCGCGCCGCGAACGCTTACGCTCCGTGACAACCGCTGCCTGAGCTGACACGGCTATCACCGGACGGTCCCGATGGTCCCATGTTCACGGAGCTGCCGCCCCCGGAGAGGATTCCGGTCCCCAATCCAGTTCAAGACGTATGACGTCGCGTGTTCATATTGGATGACGGGCAACAGTCGTGTAGATCAGTACGGTGCTTGATCGACTGAATCGCCATGACCTGACTGATGAGGAATGGGATCGGCTGCGGGCGTTCCTGCCCGCTGATCCGCGGCAGGGCGGCCGGTGGGCCGATCACCGGACGGTGATCAACGGGATCTTCTTCCGTGCCCGGGCGGGCTGCCCGTGGCGGGATCTGCCGGAGGGCTTCGGGAACTGGAAAACTGTCTATAACCGGCATCGCCGCTGGTCACTGGATAGCACCTGGGAGAAGATCCTCGACGGGCTGCGGGCCGGCTGTGATGAGGCCGAGGGCAAGGACTGGACGGTCAGCGCCGACTCGACGGTCACCCGGGCCCATCAGCACGCGGCCGGGCCCGCCATGCCCCGGCTGCTGGTGACCGCACGGGGGGCTTTAGCGAATGACAGGAAATCTGGCCGGGAGGCGATCGGCCGGTCCCGCGGCGGGCTGACCACCAAGATTCACCTGGCCGCTGACCTGCGCTGCCGCCCCGTCGCCCGGCTGACCAGCCCGGGCCAGCACGGTGACTCCCCGCGGTTCATC
>DAIRVB010000190.1:6683-7670 GCA_036803065.1 Streptosporangiaceae bacterium | reverse complement strand
GTGCTGGGCGGGTGGTGCGGTGCGGGCGGGCGAAGCCGTCGCCGACCTCGGCCGCGAGCGTCAGGTAGGCGTCGGCCGTCGCCCGGTTCAGCTGGAGCAGATCGACCTCGGCGCCCTCCTCGAGGTGCGGGTCGTAGGGGATCCGCACCACTGCCCGGGACCGGGCGGCGAAGTGCTGCTCCAGCCGATCCATGTCGACCGTGCTCTTGCTGCGCGGCCTGATCACGGACAGCACGACCACGGCCTGGCGGACGAGGTCGCCGTAACCATGCGCCTGGAGCCAGTCGAGCGTCGCACTCGCGCTCCGGGCGCCATCCACCGACGGCGAGCTGACCAGCACGATCTGGTCCGCCAGGCGCAGAACGCCCGCCATGGCGGAATGCAGCAGGCCAGTCCCGCAGTCGGCCAGGCAGATCGAGTAGTAATGCTCAAGGACCTGGGCGACGTCGTAGTAATCCTCCTCGCTGAACGCGACCGACACGGTGGGGTCGCGATCGGAGGCGAGGATCTCGAGCCTGCTCGCCGCCTGGGTGGTGAACCCGCGCACGTCGGCGTAGCGCTGGATCTGGTCCCGCTCGTTCAGCAGGTCCCGGACGGTGGCGGCCGTCTCCAGCCGCAGCTTGTCGGAAAGCGTGCCGCGGTCGGGGTTGGCGTCGACGGCGATGACCCGGTCACCTCGCACCGAGGCCAGCATGGCTCCGAGGGCCACCGTGGTCGTGGTCTTGCCGACGCCGCCTTTCAGGCTCAATACGGCTACCCGGTGGTGCCCGGTGCTGACCGGGGTGCGGGCCCGGCCGGTCAGCTCACGCCGCCGCAGTTCCGCCGCTGACTGGGGGGCCCGGATGAGGCCGCCGGTGCCCCGGTAGACCGCACGGCGCCAGCCGCCCGAGGGCGCCTTGTGCCTGCCGCGCAACAGGACATCCGCGGTGAGGCTGTCAGCTGTCACGTTGGTCCGCGTCCCGCCGGACGGCCCGGCCGCGGGTTCCT
>DAIRVB010000190.1:0-6583 GCA_036803065.1 Streptosporangiaceae bacterium | reverse complement strand
GGAAAGCGGGCTCGTGGGCCGCGGGTTCCTGGAAAGCGGGCTCGTGGGCCGCGGGTTCCTGGAAAGCGGGCTCGTGGGCCGCGGGCACGTCGAAGGCGGGTCCCTGGGAGGCGGGTTCCTGAACTGGGAGCGCCTCGGGGGAAGGAAACGGTTCGGGCTCGGCGGGCGCCTGCGGCTGAAGTTCAGCCCGGGACTCGGAGTGCGGCTCAGCCCCGGACTCTTCTCCGGCCCCGGACTCTTCCCCGGTGGGTGTGGCCTGCTGCTGCGCCGGAGGCTCGGCGGGAGCGTACGGTACCTCCCACGGCTCAGCCGAAGGACCGGCCTCGGGGTGGGGCGCCGGCGGCTGCTCCCGCTGATCAGCCCGGGCGTAGGACATCTGCTGCGGCCATGACCGCGCATCCGGTACCACCGGAGCGTACGGGGTCACCTGGGGGCCCGCGGAGCCGGACGTTTCGGCCGGCCCGTAGTCATCCGCCGTGTCGTAGTACTCCGCTGTGTCATACCCGCCGGGGGGCCCGTAGGCGTCGGCCGTGTCATATCCGCCAGGCGCCCCGTATGCGGCCGGCGGCCCGTAACCGGCTGGCTGCTGCGGATACGCGGGCTCGGCGCTTGGTGCGCGGGTACCGAACGGCGGCTGCCGGCCGGAGGGGCCCGGTAAGCCGGAGGCCGGCCAGCCGAACGGGCTTACCCCAGCGTTCCCGTCATCCCCGCGCCAGGCGCCATCGGCCCCAGGCCCAGACGTCCGGGGCTCGAGTCGGCCTGGTTCGCCTGCGGCCGTCTGGTCCTGGTCGTGATCGGCCAAGGTCGTTCCCCTCAGCTCTCATCAGTAGGAGAATGGCGTGCCCGAAAGCCCGGACGAGTGCCTCAAGCCGAAGCCTAGGCCACCCGGATACCGGCAGCACACCCCCGGAAACGAATTGCTACCAGGAGCTTGCATGCGTGCCATCGTCATCACCACTCCCGGCGGCCCTGAGGTCCTTCGCCTGGAGGAGGTCCCCGATCCCGTGCCAGGGCCGGGTGAGGCACTGGTGGAGGTGACCGCGGCCGGGATCAACCGCGCTGATGCCATGCAGCGCGAGGGTGGCTACCCACCTCCTCCCGGCGCCCCTCCCTATCCCGGAATGGAGTGCTCCGGCCGGATCAGCGCGGTCGGCCCGGACGTCACCGGCTGGCAGGCCGGGGACGAGGTGTGCGCGCTGCTGGGCGGGGGCGGCTACGCCGAACTGGTCGCGGTCCCGCAGGGTCAGCTCCTGCCCATCCCGGACCGCGTGACGGTCACCGAGGCCGCAGCGCTGGTGGAGGCGGCCTGCACGCTGCAGGCGACCGTGTTCCGGCAGGCGCGGCTGGTTCCCGGGGAGACGCTGCTGGTGCACGGCGGAGCGGGCGGCATCGGGACGTTGGCGATCCAGATCGCCAAGGCCCTCGGGGCGACGGTGGCCTGCACCGCGGGATCACCGGCCAAGCTGGCCCGCTGCCGCGAGTTGGGCGCGGACCTGGCGATCTCCTATCGCGACGATGACTTCACCACGGCCGTGCGGGACTTTACCGACGGCCGCGGAGCCGATGTCATCCTCGACATCATGGGCGCCCCCTATCTGCAGCGGAACCTGGACGCGCTGGCTACGGGAGGGCGGCTGATGGTGATCTCCACGCGCGGCGGCGGCCGCGCGGAGGCCGACCTGAGCCTGCTCATGCGCAAGCGGGCGAGCATCCTTGCCTCCACCCTCCGGGCCCGGCCGCTCGCCGAGAAGGCCGCGATCGTCGCGGGCGTCCGCGCGGACATCTGGCCGCTCATCAGCTCCGGGCAGGTCTCGCCGGTCATCGAGCGGATGCTGCCGATGGCGGACGCGGCGGACGCGCACCGGCTGCTCGATGACGGCACCCATGTGGGCAAGATCCTACTGGTCAATTGATTGCGGGGCATCGTGGGCGGCCCCGCGACGCAGGCACTCAGTGGAAGGAGCAAGACTAGGGCCATGGATGACCCGAGAAACGCCGAAGCGGACCCGGCCGGCCGGGTGGTCGTGGTCGGTCCCGACGAGATCGCCACCGACGGCGGCACCGCCGAGTCCGGCGGCGAGCGGCCCGTGATCGAGATGGTTGAGCAGCCGGCCAAGGTAATGCGGATCGGCAGCATGATCCGCCAGTTGCTCGACGAGGTCAGGGCCGCGCCGCTGGACGAGAAGAGCAGGGCGAGGCTCAAGGAGATACACCAGAGTTCGATCAAGGAACTCGAGGATGGGCTGGCTACCGAACTGGTCGACGAGCTCGAGCGGCTGTCACTGCCTTTCGCCGAGGACGAAGTGCCCAGTGAGGCCGAGCTCCGGGTGGCGCAGGCGCAGCTTGTCGGCTGGCTGGAGGGCCTTTTTCACGGCATCCAGACCACGCTGTTCGCGCAGCAGATGGCAGCCAGGGCGCAGCTTGAGCAGATGCGGCGGGCGCTGCCCCCGGGGATGATGCCCGGCGCTGCGGAGGATGGCCCGCCGCAGCAGCAGCGCTCGTCCGGTCCCTACCTGTAAGGCCGTCCCCGCCTGTGCCGCGCCCGCCTGCGCCTCGCCCGGCCCGGTGCCTGCCCGGCCCGTGGCCGCCCGCCTGTGCCCCGCCCGGCCGTGCCGTCAGGCTGCCTATACGCGGCCGTAACGCAGCCGGGCCAGCCAGGCGGCCGCTTGCGCGAACTCCGCGTCCGATGTGCCCTGGCGCACCTGGGTCCGGCCGCCGTCGTGGCGCGGATAGCTGCCCAGGAACCTGACCTGAGCACAGACCCTGCGCAGGCCCATCATCGCCTCGCCCACCCTGGCGTCGTCGACGTGGCCCTCGCAGTCGATGGAGAAGCAGTACTTGCCGAGGCCGTCCCCGGTCGGCCGGGACTCTATGCGGGTCAGGTTGATGCCGCGCACCGCGAACTCGGTGAGAATCTCCATCAGCGCACCTGGGTGATCTTCAGCCAGGAACGCCACCAGCGATGTCCGGTCGGCGCCGGTGACCGCGGGCGGGGGTCCCGGCCGGCTCACCACGACAAACCGGGTCACCGCGTCCGCCCGGTCCTGCACGTCACGGGCGACCACGGCGAGGCCGTAGGTGTCCGCCGCGAATGCCCCGGCCAGAGCGGCGTCGATCTCGCCATCGGCAGCCTGTCGCGCCGCCTCCGCGTTGGACGAGGCCTGCCGCCACACGGCATCGGGCAGATGCTCGGCGAGCCACTGCCGGCACTGCGGCTGGGCCTGCGGGTGGCCGCCCACCGTCTTGATGTCCGCGATCTCGATCCCGGGCCGCGCCAGCAGTGCGAAGGCCACAGGTAGCAGGATCTCCGCGCGGATGACCAGGTCCGTTCCCGTGGCGAGCTCATCGAGGGTGGCGGTGACAGCGCCCTCCACCGAGTTCTCGATGGGCACGACGCCGCGCTCGGCCGCCGCGGTGCGGACGGCCTCAAGCGTGGCCTGGATGGTCACGCACGGGATGGCTTCCACGTTCAGCCCGCTGGCGAATTCGCGCAGCGCCGCCTCCGTGAACGTGCCCTCGGGGCCCAGGTAGGCATACCGGTCTGGCCCGGCATTTGTCTCCACAGCGGTCCACGATAGTCCATATTTCTCAGAGAGCCTCCGCAGGTCAGGAGCGGTTCGCCGCTCCTGTGAACTG
Organism: Streptosporangiaceae bacterium; assembly: GCA_036803065.1. Lineage (GTDB taxonomy): Bacteria > Actinomycetota > Actinomycetes > Streptosporangiales > Streptosporangiaceae > JAWWPY01. The sequence goes on along the minus strand of DAIRVB010000190.1, from coordinate 2,947 downwards.
CTGTGGATTCCGCTGACCGCTGTTGGAGTCTCGCGGCCCATTGGCTCCCGGATTGGCTCCTCGGAAAGGTGCGAGCCATGATCGCCCGTGCGCGCTTCGCCGCGCTGATCGTGATAACCGTGCTGGTCACCGCCGCCACGCTCATCAGCTTCGCGGAGTCCTACCGGGGCCTGTTCCTCTGGGCGCACGAGCACGGCGTGCCCGGCGTGTGGGCGGTCACCTGGCCGCCCATCGTGGACGTGTTCATCGCGGTCGGTGAGCTGGCGCTGTTAGCGGCACTGGCCGACAGGTGGTCTGCGCTCGCGGGCGTGATCGGATGACAAAGTGAGTCTGCCCGTTCCGGGGACAAGAGGCGCCCCGCCGGTCATTGACTGGCGGGGGGCTGCGCATGTTGTACGCGCGTTCAGGTTATGGGTTTGGCGCCGTGGGCCGCCGCGATCCGGTCAATATGTCCGGCGAGGTCGAAGTCGAGATCGGTGATCCGGTGCCCGGCGTCGTGAGTGGTGATCCCGAAGCGGATCCGCTGCCAGCGGATGTCTATGTCGGGGTGGTGCCCGATCTCGCGGGCCTTGGCTCCGACGTACATGGCCAGGTGCAGGCATTCGTGCCAGGTGCAGGTAAACGTCCTGGTGATCTCGTTGCCGTCACGGGCCCACCCGGGCAGCCCGGCCAGCCCGCGCGCTATCCCGGCGTCGTCCAGCGGTTCCGCTGTCATGGCCAGGCCTCCGCCGCATCAGGTGAGGGAACCGAGCACCCGCGCCAGTTCACGCCCTGGCGCCGTAGAAGCCCACGGCGCCATCGTGCCCCGCAGCGCGAGCAGCTCGCGGCGCAGCCTCGCCGAGCCGGTCTCGCGGACCAGGCCCGCGACGTCCCCAGCGATGCGCACCGCCTGTTCCGGTTCCCCGGTGGCCGCAAGCGCAGCGGCGTGGCGGGCCCGGAATACGGCCGTGTCGCGCCGGGCGGATCCCGACATGCCGCCGAGGACCTGGCCCCACAACCTGGCTGCCTCCTGGGCCGCGCCGAGGCGCCCATAACAGGTGGCCCGCTGCACCTCGAACCAGCCCGGGGTGCGGTGGCAGGCGTTCCCCCACACGTGCTCGTCATCGACCTGCGCGGCCAGCCGCGCGGCGCCGTCGAGGATCCGGTCACACTCGGCGCGTTCCCCGGTCAGTGAGTGGCCGTGCGCCGACTGGACGGCCGCCATGACCCGGGTTTTCGGCAGCAGCCGGCGCGGGTCTCCGAGCATGGCGGCGTGGCCGAAGTCCACGACGGCCCGCCCGCTGCCAGTGTCGGTCAGGAGCATTGCCTTGTTCGTGAGCGCGTAGCTGATCAGATCAGGGTCGCTGCAGCGGTGCGCCATGTCGAGGGTGACCGACCGCCAGTAGGCCGACTGCGGGATGTCCCCCGCGTCCTGGTGAAGCCAGCCGATCAGCGCCGCGTAGGCGGTCCCAGCCCGCAGCAGGCCAGTCCGGACATCGCCCGCCGGCGTGCGGGAAAGGTCGCAGATCAGGCGGTGCTGCTCGGTGACGGTCGGGATCAGGTGGTGCGGGCCGAGGAACATGTCGGCCCGGTAGTGCCCGGCGAGCTGGGTGCGGAAGTAGTCCACCAGTTCAGGCGCGACCGGCCGGGCGTCCGGTCTGGCCGGGGCACCAGGCGTCACGCCGAACGCCGCGAGCACGCCCCCAGGATCATCACCGGTTCCCCGCAGCGCGGCGGCCTCGAGAGTGCCGCCCGCGCCGAGGATGTCATCGAGCTGGTGCGCCAGTTTCGCGGACGGCCGCTGCCTGCCGTTGAGGTAGCGGGAGATCAATGCCTTGTCGCACGGGACGCGCCGGGCGAGCGAGGCCCCGCTGAGGCCGCGTTCGGCCATGAGTGCGCGTAATGCCTCTGCGAAGTCCATCCGCGTACACCATTTCCCCGGATGACCAAGACGGTTGACCGCCGTTGACGCCCAGGCGTCAACCCTCCCACCGTAACCGGTTCGGACCCCACAGTGGCCGCATGGTGTACGACGACGCAGGCGAATCAGATGTGACCGCACTGGAGAAGCTCGCCGCCGAGATCCGCGGCCGGGGCTTCGATCCCGTGATCACCACCGCCGCCGGCCGGCCAGCGTTAGTGGTCTCCAACCCCCGCGTGCCAGCGCTCTCCGAGAACATCCTGGCGGACGGCCGGTGGTTCTGGTGGTCGTGGGCGGAACGGATCGTGTCCACGGCAGACGTCCCCGGCGCGGCCGACGCAATAGCCCGTGTCCTGGCGCATGGGAACAGCTCGACGTGACCGCACGTGCGCCGCCGCAGCGCCCGGTCAGCCTGGCTGCCGCTCCTCAGGCGGCACGACGAACGTTCCCCAGCCGACATGAGTCTGACGAATGGCAACCCCCCGCAACTCAGCGGCCCCGGCCGGTGCTTCCACACCAAACCGGGGCCTGGACCGCTCAACGAGGGAGCGACCGTGAATCCATCATCCCGTACCTCCACACCCGCCGACGATCTCCTGGAGCACGTGCGCCAGCTGGTCACTGATCTTGTTGAGGTCTGCCAACTCCTGCCAGTACCCGCAGACCGGGCCGAGCCGGTCGCCAAGATCATGGACCGGCTGAGCGAGGAGTGCGCCGAGGCCGCCGCTATGCTCCGGTCGCTGCCTGGACGGCCCGCCGAGGCAGCCGGGTACACGTTCGCCGCGCTCGCGGCGGTCATGACGGCGGCTGAGACCGAGCACCATTTCGCCGGCTGGGTCGCCCTGGTTCTGACGTGCACCGCCGCCCGCCTGGACAGCTCGGCAAAGCTGGTCGCCGGCCGGGACGGCAGCTGGGAAGCCGCCCACGTGCTCGGGCTGGTCCGTGAAACGGCGGGCTGGCAGGACGAGCACCTGAGCGCGTACAAGAACGGTGCGCTGCGGTGATCAGCCAGGCTAGCGCACTTGTAACCCCTGCACTGCCCGCTCC
>DAIRVB010000189.1:0-7680 GCA_036803065.1 Streptosporangiaceae bacterium | reverse complement strand
GACCCGCGCCCAGATGGCGCTCGCCTGGCTGCTCGCCCATTCCCCGGTCACCGTGGCCATTCCGGGCACCTCGTCGCTAACCCACCTGGAGGAGAACACGGCCGCCGCCCGCCTGAACCTGTCCGGTGACGACCTCGCCGCTCTGGACAAACTCACTGACTGCCCGGCCACCAGCGAACGCAGCAGTTCAGGCGAGACACCGGTCAGACACCAGCCCGGGGTGTTTCACAGGAACCAGTCTCGGTAAGACACGCGCAGACAAATGCGCGGGCGAACCAGATTCAGTGAGCCAACCACTCTCGGCCTTGGCTCACTCAATCTGGTCTCTGGCCAGGTCAGTGGTCTTCCCCCGGACCAGAATCACCGAGACGGGACAGCATGAATACGATCCGCTCGCGGCATGACCGTCGGTGTCCGGTGCCAGCGCAGATTGCTCGGTCCAGGCCGCTGACCTGCGATGAGGAATCTTTGATGTCACGCGGTCATCGCCGTTGGCCGGGCGGATGGTGACAAAACCCCAGGCTGCCGGGCTGAGCAATCTTCATTGGCACAAAGGAACGTTCGCTGTCACCGGACAGTCGGATGACCCCCGTTCACCGATGAGCTGAGCCCGGAGATCTCCGCGGCGCGGATCGAGCTCGGCGGCCCCGCAGGGACCCGGCACGTCACGGCGCGCCTGGGGCGGGGCCTGGCCATGACGGCCGCCTCGGGCGCCGCGGTCCGGGTAGCCGACGCGGCAATGGACCGGCGCCGCCTTGTGGGTCATGCTGGGACGCGGGTAATGGTGGCCGGGTGCTCGCCGAGCGCGGCGGCGAGCCGGGCCAGGGTGCGGCAGCGGCAGGACGGGGAGGGCTGCCGTTCGAGCCTGGCCACGGTCGTCAGGCTTATCCCGGCCCGGTCGGCCAGCTTTTCCTGTGACAGGCCGTGCTGACGGCGCAGTTGCCGCAGCAGCTCGCCGTCCAGGACGGTGGTCCACGGCCGGCTCGGGCCAGCGCTCCCAGCGCTGAGCTGAAGTGGCTGCTGGCCCCCGGTGCTGCCGTCGGCTGCTGCGGTGGTGGTCACGGGGCCGGCTCCGGGTGGGTGGCTGCGCCGAGGACGCGGGTGATCGTGGCGGCCGTACCGCGCGGGTCAGTGGCGGGCGCGATGGTGTCGGCCCAGGACCACCAGTAAGACCAGGTGCCATCGGCGGCAGATCCGGCGTAGATGTGCTCGGCGAGCATGGGCGCGCTGGGGTTCTGGACGTAGAGGCTGGCGACGCGGCCCTCTGGGGTGTGGACCTGGGCGGTCCAGCCGCATGCGGCGAGTTCGATGGCGAGAGCTTCGAGGGCCTGAGTTGCGGCTCTGGCCTCGGCGGCCGGGATGGCCGTCGGGTGATCGGGTGGCATGCTGGGCTCCGTTCCGGTTGTGATGCCTGCGGGGCTGCCCTGTCAAGGCTTCCGTGGCCGGGCTACGCTCCGGAAGGGGTGACAGGTCGCCACTGCCGGTGTCCGGATGGCCTGTGACCTGCGGTGCCTGCTGTCAGATCGTCAGTGGTTTTGTCAGGTGCGGCGGCGGCCGTGTCAGGATCTTGAGCAGTTCTGTCAGATCGGATGGGAGTGTCCGGAGTGGCTTTGTCACGAGAACTGGACCCGGGCGCGAGCCCGCTGGCGTTCTTCGGCGCCGAGTTACGCCGCCAGCGGGTGGCGGCGGGCCTGTCGCAAGATGAGCTTGGCCGCGTGATCATGTTCTCCGGCGCCCTGGTCGGCAGGATCGAGATGGCCGAGCGGATGCCTTCGCGGGACTTCGCGGACCGCTGCGATGAGGCGCTGAATGCGGGCGGGTTTTTCGGCCGGTTCCGGGAGCTGGTGAAGCGCGAGGCGTTCCCGAGCTGGTTCGGTCCCTTCGTGGAGTACGAGGAAAAGGCCTCGAAGATCCATAGCTGGGATCAACGGTTCGTCCCTGGGCTATTGCAGACCGAGGATTATGCGCGGGCGGTCGTGCTGGCCGGGCGACCACGAGAGGCAAGAGAGGTCCTAGACCGCGACGTAGCTGCCCGGATGGAACGTCAGGCAATCTTGGCTAGGCGGAGTCCGCCCCTACTGTGGTGCGTGATCGACGAGGCAGTGCTGAGGCGTCCGGTGGGCGGTGCGGAGACGATGCGGGAGCAACTGAAACGCTTGGTCGAGGCTGCGGAGTCGCAAAGCATCGTGCTGCAAGTGCTGCCGTTCTCGGTCACCGACCATCCTGGTGCGGACGGGCCTCTGACCATCCTGGAGTTCGACAGCGGGCCCCCGGTCGCTTACGCCGAGGGGTGGCGGAGCGGGCGGCTGGCCGAGTCGGCGGCAGAGGTCGCGGACGCGGTTATAGTTTTCGATCTGATTCGCGCGGCCGCGCTCTCGCGCGGGGGCTCACTCGATCTGGTGCATGCGATGGAGGACTGGCCATGACCGAACCCTTCGAGTGGAAGAAATCGAGCCTCTCGGGTTCGACAGGCAACTGCGTGGAGGTCGCGCGCAACCGGCCGGGCATGGTCGCGGTGCGAGATTCCAAAGACCCGCACGGACTGAAACTGATCTTCACTCCCGCTGAGTGGGAGGCATTTGCCGTCGGCGTGCGTGACGGCAAGTTTGATCTCGCATGAGCCATTGACCCGCCTGCACTATCAGAACGCAGATCACCATGGAGCGCGGCTGTAGCGAGTCCGTAGCCGCGCACTCGGCCGGTGTAGCTTCTGGTGAGTGACCTACGCTGGCGCTCTGTTCTGGGACGCGTACTTCCGGAAGCTGCGCGAGTCAGGTGGGGATCTCGACTGGGGAGGGCGGTGGACTGACCCATTCCTGGTTCCGCTCCGGGAGGCGGAAGCGCACACCGTCCTTGAACTGGGGTGCGGAACCGGAAACGACGCGGCGCGCCTGGCCGGTGAGGGCTATTCGGTCACGGCGGTCGATCTGTCGGCCGAGGCTATCGGGCGTGCGCGAGCCAGATTCGGGCCGGGTGTCAGCTTTCTCATCGCCGACATGGCCGTGCCGCTCCCCTTCCCCGATGGAAGCTTCGACGCGGTGATGTCCAATGTCGCCTTGCACATGTTTCCGGACAGTGTCACTCGCTTGCTCTTCGCCGAGGTTGGGCGCGTGGTGCGCTCGGGCGGCCTGTTCCTGTTCCATGTCAACGCGCTCGAGGACCGCCCGCTGCGCGCTCGCTGGTCGCCAGTCGCGCGCGAGCTTGAGCAGGATTACGTGCTTGAGCAGTCGGGCCAGACGATGCATTTCTTCTCCGCGGCCTACCTCCGTGAACTCCTCCGGGAATGGCGTGAGCTGCGGCTCGACCCGGTCCAGATCGCCAGCCGCGAGACGGGTGAACCGTTCAAGCAGGTGTGGCGTGGCCTGGCGCACCGCTGAGCCGCTGCGGTGCACCGGGCACGCGCCGGGCAGCGTCAACCCGGTCGCCGGGAAGCGTATCCCGGGCCTGGGTACGCCGGGGGTGCGTGGTGGTCCCCATTCGGGAGGGTCAGGTCGGGCTGAGGAAGTGACCGTCGGTTCTGATGGCTTCGCCGGTGGTGTTGGTGTTGGCGGCAGAGCAGAGGAATACGATTTGGCGGCGATGTAGGGGGCGCCGCTGGGGAAGCCGCCTTCGACCAGGCCCGTGGAGACGTTGACGATGCGGCCCCAGTGGTGTTCGCGCATGTCGGCCACCACGGCGCGGGCGAGCAGGTAGGGGCCGATGAGATTGGCAGCCACCGACGAGGGTGAAGCGTTCGGGTGGTGCGGTTTCGAAGAGCTCACCGGGATCGGGCCATCCGGGCCAGCGCACCGCGTTGTTGACCAGGACACTGGTGGGCCCGAGTTCACGCCGGGCGTGGACGACCGCTGCCTCCAGGGAATCAGGCTGGCCGAGGTCGAGTTGCCAGCAGATTGCGTGGGCACCGCGTTTCTCTGCCTGAACTGCGGTCTCCTCGGCTGCCTGGCGATCGGTGCCGATCCGCTGGACCAGCTCCGCCTGGGTGGTTCCGGGATGCCGGTGGATGTCGACGGTGCGCGGTCAGACGCTGCTGGCGAACCGGTTGGTTGCTTCGATCATGCGGTCTGTCATCTCCGCGCCGCCCTGGTGACCTGTACCGACGAAGTGGAGTTCGGCGCCCGGCCAGGCCTGGGCGAGTTGCCATGCGGTGTCGGCGGGGCCGCCCAGATCCAGCCGCCCGTGGATGAGCACACCGGGGATGCCGGCCAGGCGGTCGGCGTCGCGCAGAATCTGGCCGTCAGCCAGCCAGGCCTGATGGTGAAAATAGTGGGTGACAATGCGGGCGAACGTCATCCGGAATGCCGGGTCCGCGTAGCGCTGGTTGGGCGCCCAGCCCTCCTCGAGCGAGACCGCTGCGTCTTCCCACTCGCACCAGTCCTTCGCCGCCTTCTGCCGGATGCTCACGTCCGGCTGCTCGTTCAGGAGGCGGTAGTAGCCGGCGACCAGATCGCCGTCCCGCTCGGCCTCGGGGAGACCGGCCCGGAAGCATTGCCACTGCACGGGAAAGTACCTGCCCGCCTCGTGGTAGAGCCAGTGGATGTCCGCGGGGCGTGTCATCGTCACCGAGGCCAAGACCATGGCGCTGACCCGCCCGGGGTAGCGCTCGGCGTAGGCGAGACCAAGGGTGACGCCCCACGAGGCGCCCTGCACCAGCCAGCGCTCGATACCGAGATGCTCACGCAGCTTCTCGATGTCGGCAATCAGGTGGGGGGTGGTGTTGGCCGACAAGTCGCTGGCCGCGCCGGCCCGGGGGGTGCTGCGGCCGGAGCCACGCTGGTCGAACAGCACGATCCGGTAGGCGCCCGGATCGAAGCCGCAGCGGTGGCCGGGGGTGCAGCCCGAGCCCGGCCCGCCGTGCAAGACGACCGCCGGCCTGCCGGCTGGGTTGCCGCAGGTCTCCCAGTACAGGCGGTGACCGTCGCCGACGTCGAGGAGGCCCTGCTCATAGGGCTCGATTTCGGGAAACAAGCCCACCGGCGCCACCTCGCTATCTACGTCCGACCCTGCGGCAAGGTAACAGCAGGACCATGGTCAAACCATCCAGACCAGCCAGAGCATCGTGCCGCGTCACCGCCTGGAGGTCGGGTACTCGGTCACAGATCAGGATCGGACCTGCGGGCCGGGCTTGCCTAGGAGCGGTGGTAGATGTCGGCGCGATGGTCGATGTCGAGTACATGCACGGTGCGGGTGTTTTCGTCGATGCGGTAGACGATCCGGTAGGTTCCGCGCCGGGCGCCATGGCAGCCGGCGAGGGGGCCGAACAACGGCTTGCCGACACGGTGCGGGCTGACAGCGAGCGTGGCGTCGCAGAATTCGAGCACGGCTGCGGCGACGGTCTCTGGCAGCCGGTGGGAGATCGCCCGTCGGGCAGCAGGCTGGAAGCGGACGTCGTACCGCCCGGCGGGCTCGGGCGTCACGCGCCAGTGGCGCGGCGCCTGGCCAGGTCCTGGCGGACGGTGGCCAGGTCGGCACCGGGCTCGCCGCGGCCGAGCGCGGCCAGGCTTTCGGAGATGCGGGCGACGGAATCGGTGTCGCCGAGGATCTCCAGGGTCATCTCCAGGCCTTCCAGGTCGTCCACCGACAGCAGGACGGCCTCAGCCTCGCCGTTGCGGGTCAGGGTAATCCGCTCGTGCTGCTGGCGCACCCTCCTGGCCAGCTCCGACAGGTGTGCCTTCGCCTCGGACAGCGGCACCGGCGTAGAAGCAATCGTCATAGTCGAGAGTATAGTCCACGGTAGTCAGATTATGGACCTACTCGGCGACCGATTAACGCGACCGTGCCCTCTGGCCAGAGTTGGCCAGCCGGATGACAGCTGCGTCGAGCTCGTCGCGCACGCCGCCGGAGATCTGGACACCAACTGCGGTCGCCAGCGCCAGGAAGGCCGTCACATCCTCCCCGGTGGGACGCGCCTGCCGCGGCAGACCGACGTCCGCGCTACCGGCGGCGTGCAGCCGGGCGAGCGCAGCCGCGTAGTCGACAGCCCACGGCTCTGACGACCGTCCAGTCGGCAGGTATTCGAGCACCATCACTCGTTCCGCCTCGTCGACTCCCAGCAGCGCGGGCACTACCTGCGGCGAGACGCCCGCAACGAACCGCAGCGCCGTGACCTCCCGCCGGAACCGCGACACCGCGTCACCGCCGGCCTCCAGGACTTGCTTGACCACGGCCGGCCCGCCCGGGAGTTCCACTCGCCATACCCGCGATCGCGGGCTGCTGGCTAGCCGGCGAGCACGGCGCGGCACGCCAAGACACGACGTCAATTCACTGCCCATCCGAAGCCGAGACAACACTCAGCCACCCTAAAGCAGTGCCGCCCAAGATCAACTGAACTGCCTTTCACACAGGAGGTGGCGCCGGCCCGGTTCGTGGACGCCCGCCGCGGCTGGAGCAACACTGTTCGTCCACACTTCGTCGGCGCGCGGGAGGCAGAGCCCGATCGAGCTGATGCCACACGGCTACACGAACCACACCACCCGGGATGGCCCGGTAGTGACAAAGGCCTACCGGGGGCCCGACGCTACCCAGCGGTGCGCCCGTGAGACCGCCGTGCTCCGCCGGCTCGCCGGGCTGGTGCCCGTCCCCCCGGTTGTCGCCAGCACTGACATCAGCCTGAGCCTGGGTTTCATGCCCGGCGTGCACGGCCAGGATCTGATCGCCGCTGGCCTGGGCGGCCAGGTGCTGCATGCCTGCGGCCAGGTGCTCCGGCGCATCCATGCGCTCGATCCCGGGCTGGCTCCCGGGCTGGCTCCCGCCGGGCAACGGTCACCAGCCCGGGCGGTCCTGGTGCACGGTGACTTCGGGCCGAACAACGTCCTGCTCGACCAGGCCGGCCAGGAGATCACGGCCGTCCTGGACTGGGAATGGGCCCATGCCGGCGACCCTGTGGAGGATCTGGCCTGGTGCGAGTGGATCATGCGCATGCATCACCCGCAGGACGCCGCCGCCCTCGACGGGTTCTTCGGCGCGTACGGCCGCACGCCCGCCTGGGCGGCACGCCAAGACGCGATGCTCACCCGGTGCAGCACCCTCCTCGACCTCTGCGAGCGATGGCAGCCGGGTGGAGAGAGCGTCCGCATGTGGCGGCATCGCCTCGCGGTCACGCGGTCGTGGATCGGATAACGCCGGTACCCCGCTGCGCAGCGTGACGATCCGGGTGGCACATAACGCCCGTGTCAATGATTTGACCCACGAATTAAGACAACGCTAAGTGCTGGCGCGCGATTATCGGTGTGGATGCTCGACTCGCCAGGGGGCCCGGAGGGGCGGCCCTGGCCCGTGACCCTGGCCCGTGGCCGGTCACGGGCCAGGGCCGTTGGCTGGCCGCCAGCACGGCTTCGCGATGAGCTGGGCAGCGACGGCCGGAACGTAGCCACGCAGGGCCCAATGGCCCGCCTTCCCGGGACCTCGGTCGGCAGACGGCATCGGTCACAGTCCGCAAGCATGAGGGCAACAGCCGAACAACGGTGCCGGAGGTGACGGATCGTGACTGCCAGCCAGGACGCCGCGGGCAACGGCAGATCATTGCATGGCCGTGCCCTCGGGCCTGCCAGCGGCCGGGTGCTGCAGACGCTCACCCCGGCTGAGTGCTACGACCTGCTGTCGCCCGGAGGCCTGGGCCGCGTGGTGTTCTCCACGCTGGACGGGCCGGTGGCGCTGCCGGTCAACTTCGCCATGGTCGGGCGG
>DAIRVB010000188.1:0-7747 GCA_036803065.1 Streptosporangiaceae bacterium | reverse complement strand
TTAAGCACGGTTCCGTGGGGGCCTCGGGGTGAGATTCCCCGGGGCTACCCGGCGGCCTAGATCGCCGCGGCCGCCGCTTCCGCGGCGATGTCGCCGCGGTACCAGCCACCCCGCATCTCGATCTGGGCGGCTGCTTGATACGCCGTGGCCCGCGCGGTGGCCAGGTCCGGGCCGGTGCCCAGCACGTTGAGAACACGGCCACCGGAAGAGACGAGCCGTCCCGCGCTATCGACCGCCGTGCCAGCGTGCAGGACATAAGCCGCTGGGATCCGTTGAGCCTGGTCTGTTCCTTCGATGAGGTCGCCGGACGCCGGCTGGCCTGGGTACCCTTCTGCCGCGACGACCACGGCGACCGCTGCCCCCGGCGCCCAGGTGAGCGGCGCGGCGCCGGCCAGGGAGCCTGCTGCTGCCGCCTCCAGCAGCCCGCCGAGCGGTGTGACCAGCCGGTCCAGCACGACCTGGGTCTCCGGGTCACCGAACCGGGCGTTGAACTCCACCACCCGCAGGCCGGCCTTCGTCAGGCTGAGTCCCGCGTAGAGCAGCCCGCGGTAGGGGATGCCGCGGCGGCGGAGGTCGTCGATCGCGGGCTGGATGACGGTGCCCATCACTTCGTCGGCCAGCCCCGCCGGCGCCCAGGGAAGCGGCACGTACGCGCCCATGCCCCCGGTATTCGGGCCGCGGTCCCCGTCGTGGGCGCGCTTGAAGTCCTGCGCGGCCAGCAGGGGTACCGCCGTCACGCCGTCGGCCAGCGCGAACAGCGAGATCTCGGGGCCGTCGAGGAATTCCTCGATGACCACTGGGCCGATATCCCGCGCGTGGAGCCGGGCCGTGGCCAGGTCGCCGGTCACCACGACGCCTTTGCCCCCGGCGAGGCCGTCCGCCTTCACCACGTACGGCGGCCCGAACTCGTCGAGCGCCGCGTCCACCTCCGCGCCGGTCACGCAGGTGCGGGCGCGGGCGGTCGGGATCCCCGCCGACTCCATCACCTGCTTGGCGAAGGACTTGGACCCCTCGATCATGGCCGCCTGGCGGCTCGGGCCGAAGCACGCGTGGCCGGCGCTGCGGACGGCGTCGGCCAGGCCGGCCACGAGCGGGCCTTCCGGGCCGATGACCACGAGGTCGGCCGCGGTCGCGCCGGCCAGGCCGGTCACGCTCGCCGCGTCGGTGATATCGGCCTGATGGACGGCCGCGATCGCCGCGATGCCCGGGTTGCCCGGCGCCACGTGCAGATCCGTGACATCAGGATCAGCGGCCAGGGCCCGCGCGAGGGCGTGCTCGCGGCCACCGGAACCAAGGAGGAGGACTCGCACGGGCGTGAGCCTACCTGCGCTAGCCCACGGAAAGCGGTGCCCAGAGGCCCAGCTGAGCAGCGCGTCGGGATGAGCGGGGCGCCGGATGAGTGGGCACAGATAAGCGGGGCGTCAGATAAGCGGGCGGATCTGCAGGGTCTGGTCACGGCGCGGGCCGGTGCCGATCGCGGACACCGGGGCACCGATCATGTCTTCGAGCGCCTCGATGTAGGCCCTGGCATTCCCGGGCAGGTCGGCGAGCTCCCGCGCTTCCGTCAGGTCCTCCCACCAGCCGTCCAGGTACTCGTACACCGGCGTGGCGTGGTGGAACTCGGTCTGCGTCATGGGGATATCGGAATGCCTGGTCCCGTCCACGTCGTAGGCCACGCAGATGGGCACCTTGTCCAGCCCGGACAGCACGTCGAGCTTGGTGATGAAGTAGTCGGTGATGCCGTTGACACGGGTCGCGTACCTGGCGATGACCGCGTCGAACCAGCCGGTGCGGCGTTCCCGGCCGGTGGTCACGCCGTACTCGCCGCCCGTTTTGCGCAGCCATTCACCTTGCTCGCCCAGGAGTTCGGTGGGGAAAGGCCCCGCGCCGACCCGGGTCGTGTAGGCCTTGAGGATGCCGATCACCTTGGTGATCCGGGTCGGCCCGATGCCCGAGCCCGCGCAGGCGCCCCCCGCGGTAGGCGAGGAGGAGGTCACGAACGGGTAGGTGCCGTGGTCCACATCGAGCAAGGTCGCCTGACCGCCTTCGAGCAGGACGGTCCGGCCTTCGTCGAGTGCGTTGTTGAGGACCAGCCCGGTGTCGGCCACGTAGCGGCGGATCCGCTCGCCGTAGCCCAGGTACTCCTGCGCGACGGCGTCGGCGTCGATGCCCCGCCGGTTGTAGACCTTGGTGAGCACCTGGTTCTTCTCGCGAAGTACCAGATCCAGCTTCTGGTTCAGGATGCCCGGGTCGAGCAGGTCCTGGACCCGGATGCCGGTGCGCGCCACCTTGTCCGCGTAGGTGGGCCCGATACCACGCCCGGTGGTCCCGATCCGTGCGCTGCCCAGGTAACGTTCCGTGACCTTGTCGAGCGCACGGTGGTGGGGCATGATCAGGTGCGCGTTCGCGGAGATCAGCAGCCGGTCGCAGGACACGTCACGCCGCTCCAGGCCCTCGATCTCGGAGAACAGGAACTCGGGATCGATCACCACGCCGTTGCCGATCACGGGTGTGACGGCGGGTGAGAGCACGCCGGACGGGAGCAGGTGCAGCGCATAGCTGTCTTCGCCGATGACGACCGTATGGCCGGCGTTGTTGCCGCCCTGGTACCTGACCACGTAGTCGACGCGGTCGCCGAGCAAGTCAGTCGCCTTGCCCTTGCCCTCGTCGCCCCACTGTGCGCCCACCAGCACAATGGCCGGCATCTGACCAGCCCCTTCCAGTGCCTTGCCCGCGCGCGGAGTCCGAGGCTACCGGACGGCCCTCACCTTCGGCGCAGTCAGGACCCTTCTAGCTGCGCCGTTGCCGCGGGACTGCTCTCGCGCAGGAAGGTACGGCACCGCAGGGCCTCGTCGTCTTCGCCGATCGCGTCGGCGGCCCGGCCCAGTGCGTGCAGCGACCGCAGAAAGCCCTGGTTCGGCTCGTGCTCCCACGGGATCGGCCCGTTGCCCCGCCAGCCCGCCCGGCGCAACTGATCGAGGCCACGGTGGTAGCCGGTACGCGCGAACGCGTAGGAGGTGACCGCGTCGCCCCGCTCCATCGCCTGATCGGCGAGGGCGGCCCAGGCGGCCAGGAACGTCGGGTACCGGGCAGCGACAGCGGACGGATCGTCTCCAGCCGCGAGTTCGGCGGTCGCTTCCGTGTCCTCGGGCAGGTATGTCGCCGGCGGTCCGGCGATGAGGTTGTGATGTTCCATGAGACCCATCCTGCCGCCTGCCGCCGGCCACCCGGGTCAGCGCATGCGCTGACCCGCTGACATCAGGTCCTCGCAGGCCTGGACCACCCGGGCCGCCATGCCAGCCTCGCCGGCCTTGCCCCAGGCGCGCGGGTCGTAGGCCTTCTTGTTACCGACCTCGCCGTCGATCTTGAGCACACCGTCGTAGTGGGTGAACATGTGGCCCGCGACCGGCCGGGTGAACGAGTACTGGGCGTCCGTGTCCACGTTCATCTTGATGACCCCGTAGGAGATCGCCTCGCGGATCTCCTCCAGGGCGGAACCCGACCCGCCGTGGAACACCAGATCGAACGGTTTGTCCTGGCCGAACTTCGCGCCCACGGCATCCTGGATGTCCTTGAGGATGGACGGGCGCAGGGTCACGTGGCCGGGCTTGTAGACGCCATGCACGTTCCCGAATGTCGCGGCCAGGATGTAGCGGCCCCGGTCACCGAGGCCCAGTGCCTCCGCGGCGGCGAGAGCGTCGTCCGGCGTGCTGTAGAGCTTTTCGTTGATCTCGCCCACGACGCCGTCCTCCTCGCCGCCGACCACTCCGATCTCCAGTTCCATGACCGTGCGTGCCTTGGCGCACTCGTCAAGCAGTTCGGACGCGATCGAGAGATTCTCGGCCAGGGGCACCGCCGAGCCGTCCCACATGTGCGACTGGAACAGTGGCTCCTCGCCGCGGGCCACCCGCTCCTGGGACAGCTTGACCAGCGGCCGCACGAAACCATCGAGCTTGTCCTTGGGGCAATGGTCGGTGTGCAGGGCGATATTGATCGGATATTTCACCGCGACCGCGAGGGCGAAGTGGGCCAATGCGATCGACCCGGTGACCATGTCCTTGATCGCGGAGCCCGACAGGTAGTCGGCACCTCCGGTCGATACCTGGACAATGCCGTCGCTCTCCGCGTCGGCAAACCCGCGCAGTGCCGCGTTCAGCGTCTGGCTCGACGTCACGTTGATCGCCGGATAGGCGAAGCCGTGCTCCTTGGCCCGGTCGAGCATGTGCGCATAGACCTCTGGGGTCGCGATAGGCATGACGTTCGGCTCCCTGTGTCTCGTGCTTTGCGTCCAGTATCCCTCGCATGCGGTACAACAGTGACCTATGGAGAGCTTCATCAGCGAGTGGGGCCTGGCCGCGGTCTTCCTGTTCGGGTTCCTCGAGGCCGCCTGCGTCCCGATTCCCTCGGAGATCACCTTCGGCTTCGCCGGCGTGCTCTCCTACCAGGGCCATCTCAATATCGCCGGTGTAATCGTCATTGGCACGATCGCCGAACTCCTCGGTTCCTTTCTCTCCTACGCCGTGGGGCGGATCGGGGAGCGCCCGCTGGTCGAGAGGTTCGGCCGGTACCTGCTCATCACGCACGCTGACTTGGACCGTGCCGAGCGCTTCTTCGCCGGACGCGGGGCCTTTGCCGTCCCGCTGGGCCGCGCGCTGCCCGTTGTCCGTACCTTCGTTTCGATCGTCGCCGGCTTCATCGAGATGCCCGCTCTGCTGTTCGGGGTGCTCAGCCTGATCGGCACGGCTGTCTGGGTGACGGCGATCTCCCTGGTGGGATACGCGGTGGGCAGCGCCTGGCAGAGCATCGCGCACGGCATCGCGCTCGCCGGGTACGTGATCGCGGCCCTGGTCGCGCTGGCCATCGTCGCCTTCGTCGTCCACCGGTTGCGTGAGGTGCGGAGGGAGACGGGGCACCTGCTGGATGGCCCGGCGGTGCTGGCGGCCACCGGGAGGCTGGATGGTACCGCTGGCCTGGCCGGGATGGCCGGGCCAGACGATGCCGCTGCGCCGGACAGGGTCGCCCCGAAGCCTGCGGGGCACCGGAAGCCTCGCGGCCGGATCAACTGACGGCCGGCCTCCTGCGCTGCCGTCAGCCGAGGCCCAGATCGGTCATGTCGTAGACGGCACGGAAGGGCAGTCCCCGTTCGGCCACCCGTTCGCGGGCGCCGCGCTCCACGATCACAGCGGCCGCCACGACTTCAGCACCCGCATCCCGCAGGGCGTCCACCGCCGTGAGAACCGAACTGCCCGTGGTGGAGGTGTCCTCCACGGCGAGCACCCGGTGCCCCCCCACGTCGGGCCCCTCGATCCTGCGCTGCAGGCCGTGAGTCTTCTCCTCCTTGCGTACCACGAACGCGTTCAGCGGCCTGCCTGCCTCGTTGGCGGCATGCATCATCGCCGTCGCGACCGGATCAGCTCCGAGGGTCAGGCCGCCGACAGCGTCGTATTCGAGGTCGGCCGTGGCCTCCAGCATTACCCGGCCCGCCAGCGCCGCACCCCGGCCATTCAGCAGCACCCGGCGCATGTCGATGTACCAGGTCGCCCGCTGCCCGGAAGAGAGGACGAAGTCACCGTGCACCACCGCCTGATCCTTGATCAGGCGCAGCAGATCATCGCGGTCGCTCACGGTTGGCGAGCCTACCCAGCGGGCCCGCTGGGCTGATCACCGCCACAGGCGTCACAGGCCAGCCAGGATGGCCTGTTCCTTGGCGGGGTCCAGGCCCACTCCGGGGCTGCGTTCGAACTCGGTGACCGGCCTGCCTGCCGTCGCGGCTTCCCGCCGCAGCCACAGCCAGGTGTCGTGCACGGTATCGCCGAGCGGGCGATAGCGCATCCCGGTCCGTGCCGCGCGATCACCGGAGACTTGCCAGATCGCGGCCAGGTCCGGAATGTCCGGCGCCCACATTGGCAGTTCCATCCACGGCTCGACGTCCTGCTCAAGCAGCACACCGTCGGGCACCCACCGCAGCCGGGCCGGTGTAGTGCGGTCCGCCTCCGTGATCTCGCTGCATACCGCGAGCAGTTCGCCGAACGTCGTCCCGTTGGGACCCGGCACGTTGACGGTTCCCGGGATTTTCCGCCGGGTGTTGTCAACGAGCCACGTGGCGAGGTCCCTGGCGTCGGTAAGCCGGACCGGCCTGCCGGGCTCGCCAGGGGCGATGACAGTCCCGCCGAGGGCGAGCCTCGTCAGCCACCAGGGCAGGCGGCCGACATTCTCGTGCGGACCGACGATCAGTCCGGGGCGGACGAGGAGGTGCCTGCCGGGCAGCGCCGCGGCGACGGCCCGTTCGGATCCTGCCTTGAGCTCTCCGTACCCGAGGGTCTCCACGGTGCCGGTGGCGTCGGCCGGGCAGTCGAGGATGGGAGAGCTCTCAGTGACTGGCTCACGTGGACGGTCCCGGTAAACCGAGATGGAGGAGACGTAGGTGTAGTGACCCACATGGTCGGCGAGCAGCCGGGCCGCGGCACCGACGTGCGCCGGGGCGATCAAAGAGGTGTCGATAACCGCATCAAATTCTCGATTTGCCAGCCTGAGCAGGTCGTCGAAGCTGGTACGGTCTCCGTGCAGTGCCTCGGCACCCGGCCGGGGCTCGCCGCTCAGCCCCCGCGAAAAGGTTGTGACGTCGTAGCCACGCCTGATCGCTTCGTCCACGATGGCACGCCCGAGGAACCGGGTACCCCCGAGAACAAGAAGTCGCATGGCGGAAGATTCTGCCGGGCCACGAGGAGTCGGTGGGGCCGCTTCTGCCGAGAGCGCACTTCCAGGTTGCGGGACAAACCGGTGATCTGTAGGCGATCCGATACGGTGGCGACTGAGCGCTGGTAACGTCTCGCGTCGAGGGAAGGACGGTGTCGCGTGGATCGTTGCGCGCTGTTCGTGGACGCGGGCTACGTGCTGGCGGACGGCGCGATGGCCGTGCACGGAACCCGCCACCGAGAGTCCGTCTCCTGGGATTACGCAGGACTTCTTCAGTTCTTCGGGAGCATAGCCCGGGAGCGCACCGGCCTCCCGTTGCTGCGGTGCTACTGGTACGAGGCGACCGTCGAGGGCCGTCGCAGCGCGGAGCATGACGCGCTGGCCGACATGCCTGGCCTCAAACTGCGGCTGGGCCGGATGAGGCCCGGGCGGCGCGAGGGGGTGGAGAGCGAGATTCATCGCGACCTGACCACCCTGGGCAGGAACGGCGCGGTCAGCGATGCCCTGGTGATCAGCGCTGAGGAGGACCTCGCTCAGGTCGTCGCGGACGTCCAGGATCTCGGGGTCAGGGTGACCATGGTGCACATCACGGTGGATGGCAACTGGACCATCTCCCGGGGGCTGCGCCAGGAATGTGATGACATCGTCGAGATCGGCGACGCCCACCTGCGCCCCTTCGTGGAACTGATCGCGGGCGCCGAGCCGATGCGGGACGACGAGCAGTACCCGGTCGCGGCCTTCGCCGGGCGCGCGCTGACCAATGGTCACGGGTCGCTGGTCGGGTCCCTTGGCCACCAGCAGGCGCTGCCCGCCGGTTCCCATCAGGGGCCTCCCGCCATTTACACGGCGCCGGTGGTCGCGGAATACCAGCGTTCCGTGCAGCCCATGGCTCATTCTCATCAGGCGCCGCTGCCGCATCGTGAGTCGGCTCCGATGGACCGCCCAGCCCCGCAGCCGCAGGGTATGCAGAACCAGGGCATGCAGAGCCAGCAGGGGCTGCAAATCCCGCAGAGCCCGCCAGCGGCGCAGGGGCCTTCCACCATGCCGGGCC
>DAIRVB010000187.1:1740-7754 GCA_036803065.1 Streptosporangiaceae bacterium | reverse complement strand
CATCCCTGGTCAGCGGCCCGTCAGGGACGAAATGGCTGGTTTTCGGATCGTTCTGGAGTGGGATCAAGCTGCTGCCGCTCGACCCGGCCACGGGCAAGCCCGTCAGTTCGTCACCGACCATCACCTCGCTGGCCGAGCAGCCGGCGCCCGACCCCCTCGAAGGCGGAGGCATCACCTTCCACGACGGCTTCTACTACCTGTTCGCCTCGCAGGGGTTCTGCTGCCGGGGGATCGGCAGCAGCTACAACATCATCGCGGGCCGGTCCACCAGCATCACCGGCCCGTACGTCGACCCGCAGGGCACGGACATGATGAACGCGGGCGGCATGGAGGTCCAGGGCGCCGACCAGGGCATGATCGGCCCGGGCTCAGCGTATGTCTTCCAGGACGGCAGCCACTCGGACCTGGTGTACCACTACTACGACGCCTTCGACAGCGGTGACGCCTGGGTCCAGGTGCGGCCAATCGCCTGGACACCGGACGGCTGGCCGGTGACCGGGCCGGCGCTCGTCCCCGTGCCGGGCTACCCCGGCGGCGCCACCGGCTGACCCTGACCAGCCCGCCCGCACTGGACCCAGCGGCTACTCGCCGGTCCAGTGCGGGCGGTGGAACATCCGGCCGAGCTGCTCATGCAGCGAGTCGCCGATCTCCTCCAGCACGTTCACCCGGTACACGGGCGACCCGTCAGGCGGCGGCAGCCTGGCCGCCTCGGCGTCGTCGATCCGGCACCGGATGTGCCGGATGGTTATCACCTCGATCTGATCCGCGCCGATGAACCGCAGACCCCAGTCGGTGGCGATCACGATGCCGTCGAACAGGCCGAGTTCCGGCACCTCAAGGACGTGCTCCAGAGTGCCGATCTCCGTACCGGAGCGGCTGAGCACAGGCGTGCCGGGCACGGCGCCCTCATAGGAGACAGCCGGGTCGTCGTCACGCTTGACGGCGCCTCCGCTGTCCGTGTAGCCCCCGCTGGCGTTCTGCATGCGGACACCTGCCCTTCCCCCCTGGTAGCACTCAGTAATCATCGTCTCTCGGAGTTATCCCCAGGTGGGCGCGATCGAAGAATGTCCGATACTCCTGGGATACTCGTTACGTGCTGCATGCGCCTCGTGAACGGCTGGTCGGCCGGGACGGCGAACTCCGCCGCCTGCTCGGCCTGCTCGACGACGCCGCAGCCGGCCGGCCCGCGCACGCTCTGGTCAGCGGAGATGCCGGGGTGGGCAAGACCCGGCTGGTCGCGGAACTGGCGACGCGAGCCGCGGACCGCGGTTTCATGGTGCTCTCCGGCCGCTGCGCCGAACTCGGCGACAGCGTTCCCTACCTGCCGCTCGCCGATGCCCTGAGGGACGGGACCACCGGCCCCGCCGCGGCCGGGCCGCTACTCGACGCGCTGGCCAGCCGGCCAGTTCTCGGCCGCCTGCTCCCGGACCGGGGCACCAGCCCCGGCGACGGCGGCGACCTGACCGGCCTCGCGCAGCAGCAGCTGTTCGGTGCGGTCCTCGGCATGCTCGCCGAGCTCGCCGCCGCACGGCCCGTCCTGCTCATCCTGGAGGACCTGCACTGGGCCGACCGGTCCACCCGTGACCTGGTGACGTTCCTGAGCCGGGTGCTGCACCGGGAGCGGGTCGCCGTGGTCGGCACCTACCGCACGGATGACCTGCACCGGCGCCATCCGCTCCGCGCCGTGGTCGCAGAGCTGCTCCGGCTGCCCAGCGTGGCCGCCATCGAGCTAGGACCGCTCAGCTACGCGGACATGGCGGAGCATCTGAGCGCGCTGGCGCAGGCGCCGCTCGAGGCGGCTGTGCTGCACCGGATGGTGTCCCGCGCGGAAGGAAACGCCTATTACGCCGAGGAGCTGCTGGCCGCCGGCGGGTCCGCCAGCGGCGGGTACGCGGCCGGTGACGCGCTGCCGACCGGGCTCGCTGCTCTGCTGATCGCCCGGGTCGAGCAGCTCTCGCCCACAGCCCAGCAGGTGCTGCGGGCCGCGGCCGTGGCCGGCCGGCGGATGGAGGACGACATCGTCCGGGAAGCCTCAGGCCTGGCCGCAGCCGAGTACGAGGAGGCGGTCAGGGAGGCTGTCACGCACCAGATGCTCGTCCCGGATGGCGGCCAGGGGTACGCGTTCCGGCACGCGCTGATCCGCGAGGCTATCTACGGCGACCTGCTGCCCGGTGAGCGGACCAGGCTGCACGCGAGGCTCGCCGAGTTGCTGGCCGGCGAGGAACGACTGGCCACCGTCCCCGGCTCGGCGGCCGAGCTCGCGCACCACAGCCTGGCCAGTCACGACATTCCCGGGGCGTTCACCGCGTCCGTCCGGGCCGCCCAGGAAGCAGAACGGCTCGCCGCGCCGGCTGAGGCACACCGGCATTACGACGCCGCGCTGGCTCTGTGGGCGCGGGTGAGCGAACCGGAGAAACTGGCTGGGCTGGACCACGGCACCCTGGCGTACCAGTCAGCGACTGCCGCCGCGCACAGCGGCGACGTGGCCCGTGCCGTGCAGCAACTGCGGCGGCTGCGCGGATTCCTCAAGGCGGACGGCGACCCGGTCCTGGCCAGCAGGGCGCACGAGCGGCTCGCCTACTTCCTGCTGGAGCTCAGCGAGGTCGCCGACGCGGAGCAGGCCGCCAGGGTTGCGGTGGACACGCTGCCCGCGGATCCGCCCAGGCCGGAGTACGCCCGGGCACTGGCCACGCACGCGCAGACCCTGATGTACGCCGGAGACTATGCCGCCGCGGCGAGCCGCGCGGAGCAGGTGCGGGCGGCGGCCCGGGCCGCCGGAGCTCCGTGGGTCGAGGCCGACGCCCTGGTGACCATGGGCCTGCTGGCCGAGCGCGCCGGCCAGCCCGCCGCCGCGATCGAGCTGCTCACCATGGCCCACCTCCAGGCCTGCGACGCGCAGATGCTCGGCGTCGAACTGCGCGCCGCGTTCCAGCTGGCCCGCGTGCAGCTGGAACGCGGGGACATCGCCGACGCGTCCACGACCGCGCACCAGGGGCTGCTGCGCGCCGAATCGGCTGGCCTCGGCCTCGCCCCCTACGGCCTGGACCTGCAGTACATGCATTACCTGGCGCATTTCGCCGACGGCTGCTGGGATCACGCGCAGGAACTCGCCGACGGTTTCGGGATCCGGGTGACCACGGCGGCCGAGGCCCGGCTGTCGGCCATGGCCCTGTTCATCGACGTCGCCCGCGGCAACGCGTCCGTCGCGGAACGCCGCGTCTGGCTGGAGCCGTTCTGGCCATCGGACAGTTTCGCCGGCTACATCGCCCGTGGTCTGCTCGCGGAGCACGCGCTGTGGCGCGGCGACACCGCCGCCGCCCTGGCCGACGTCGCGGCCACCATCAACGGGCAGCAGGAGGAGGGCAGCTACGGGCCGCCGGTGATCCGGGTCGCCGCGGTAGGACTGGCCGCTCGCGCCGACCGGGCCAGGCAACTTCGCGCCGCAGGGGAGGACGAGGCCGCGCAGGCGGAGGTGGACGCGGCCCGCGTCCTGATCGAGGCCGCCCGTGAGGGTGCCGCGTACCCGCGGCGGCCCGGGTTCGTGCTCGGCGTGGAAGGCCGCGGCTGGCTGGCCCGGGCCGAGGCGGAATGGCGGCGGGTGCAGGGAGACAACGATCCCGAGGCGTGGCGGGCCGTGGTGGAGGCCTTCGGCCCCGGCTTCGTGTACGAGACGGCCCGGACCCGGTGGCGGCTGGCCGAGGCGCTGGCCGAGGCGGGGCGCCGCGACCAGGCCGAGCAGGAATGGCGGCTGGCCGTCGAGGCCGCCGACCAGCTCGGCGCGGCGCCGCTGCGGGCCGCGCTCGCCGACCTTGGCCGCCGGGCCAGGCTCGGCCGGCAACAGCCGGGCGGTTACCACGGCCCGGGCCCGCTGGCCGGGCTGACCAGCCGGGAGCATGAGGTGCTGCGCCTGCTCGTGGCGGGCCGCAGCAACAAGGAGATCGCCGCCGCGCTGTTCATCTCGCCGAAGACGGCCAGCGTTCACGTGTCCAACATCCTCGGCAAGCTCGGCGCGTCCAGCCGGACCGAGGCTGCTGCTCTCGCCCACCGCGGGGTGTCCCAACGGCTAGCGTGACGGCATCGGCCCACCGGCGCGGTGTGAGGGCCTAGCGGCCCGGTGTGAGGGCCTAGCGGCCCTGGTGTCATGGCCCACCGGCGCGGTGTCACGGCCTGGCGGCGCGGTGTCACGGCCTAGCGGAGCGGGGCGAGGGCGTCCAGGATCTCCGAGGCGCGGGCGGCGGCCCCCAGCGGGTCGGCGGCGGGCGAGCCGACCAGCGGATCCCAGTTCAGGTCGTAGAAGATCTCGGTGACGCCCTGCTCGGAGAGCCATTCGGTGTCGGCGCGGATGTCGTCGTAACTTCCCGACAGCAGCACCCGCCCGCCGCCCTCCGGGACGACCAGTGGCGTGCCCGCGTGGACGACGCCGCGGCAGATGACCCGGATCGCGCTCGGATCACGGCCAGCTTTGTCCGCCGCCTCCCGGATCACCGCGATGCCCTCGCCGATCCGGGACAGGTCTGTCCTGCTGGAGGTGACCCAGCCGTCCGCGAGGCGGCCCACCCGCTCCAGGGCCCGTGGGACGATCCCGCCGAGGATCACCGGGGGACCCGGGCGCTGCACGGGCTTGGGTGCCGCCCGCGCGGCGGGCACCGAGTAGAACTCGCCGCTGAACTCGGTGACCTGATCGGTCCACAAGTGGCGGAGCACCGCGATGTACTCGGCGGCACGGGCCCCGCGGCGCGCCATGCTGGCGCCGGTCGCGGTGAACTCCTCGGGCATCCAGCCGATGCCCAGGCCAAGGTCGAACCGCCCCCCGGAGAGCACGTCCAGGGTGGCCGCCTGCTTGGCGACGATCGCGGGGGAGACGTATGGCACGTTCAGCACCGCCACGCCGAGCCTGATCCGTGAGGTGACCGCCGCGGTGTAGCCCAGCGCCACCATGGGGTCCAGCACGCTGTGGTACACGGGATCCATGGCTGAGCCCTCGGGGACCATCAGCCGCTGGAAGGTCCACAGCGACGCATACCCGGCCTGTTCCGCGCGGGCGGCGAAAGAGGCCAGATTGCCCGGGGTTGCCCAGGCGCCCGCGACGGGCGCACCGAAACCGATCTGCATTCCCCCCACCCTAGGGAAGACTGGCGGGCAGGTACCACACCGCCCATCGACATAACGGAGAGAACATGGCCGCTGACGCCCACACCTGGATAGCCGCGCTGCGCAACTCGCATGACCGGCTCGCCGCACTCGCCGCGCCGCTGGCCGCCGAGCAGCTGGGCGCGCAGTCCTACTGCACGGTCTGGAGCATCGCCCAGGTGCTGTCGCATATTGGCAGCGGGGCCGAGATCGGCATCCTGATGCTGGACTCCGCGCTGGGCGGCCCGCCGATGGACCGGGAGGCGTTCCCCGCGATCTGGGACACCTGGAACAACCGGTGCCCGGAGGCGCAGGCTGCGGACTGCCTGACCTGGGACGAGAAGTACGTCCGGCAGGTGGAGCAGCTCACCGACGCTGAGCTTGACAGCATCCATTTCGACTTCTTCGGCATGGAACTCGATGCGGCTGGCCTGATCGGCCTGCGGCTCGCCGAGCACGCGATGCACACGTGGGACGTAGCCGTCAGCGTTGACCCGGCCGCTGTCGTCGCTTCCGACGCTGCGGCGCTGCTCACCGGGACCCTGCCGCGGTTCCTCGGCTTCGCGGGCAAGCCATCGGGTGATGCGTTCCGGGTGCGGGTCATCACCACGGATCCCGAAGGTGATTACGTGCTCGCGGTCGCGGACACGGTGACCATTTCCGACTGGACGCCGGGCACGGACACCGAGGGCGGGGTCCGGATGCCAGCCGAAGCGCTGCTCCGCCTCGTCTACGGACGGCTCGACGCTGAGCACACCCCCGAGGTGTCAGCCGACGGCGTTGACCTAGACCGGCTCCGCGCTGTATTCCCGGGCTTCTAGGGTGTGTCCCACGGGACACACCCTAATGCCGGGTGAGCCAGTGCGCCGGGCGGGTGAGCACCG
>DAIRVB010000187.1:0-1640 GCA_036803065.1 Streptosporangiaceae bacterium | reverse complement strand
CCACGGGACACACCCTAATGCCGGGTGAGCCAGTGCGCCGGGCGGGTGAGCACCGGCGGCAGCTGTGTGCCGTGATCGCCCTTGGCCGCCTCCAGCTGGGACTGGATGAGGAAAATGCTCCCGGTGAGGTCGGCACCGCCGAGGTCAGCACCACGGAAGTCAGCCCCGGTGAGGTCGGCTGACCTCAGGTCGGCCCGCCTGAGGTCAGCGCCGATCAGGCACGCCCCGCGCAAGCTGGCGCCGCTGAGGTCGGCGCCACTGAGGTCCGCACCGATGAGGTCGGCTCCCCTGAGGTCCTTGAGGTCACCATGGCCGAGGTCACTGTGCGGCCGGCCGGCCGCCCGGGCGAGTTCGCTCGTGCGCACCAGCAGGGCGTTGACGTCGTCCCGGTGTGCCGCCACATCCAGTTCCATGAGTGCCTCCGGCCTGGCCAGGGTCAGGCGTTCGGTCTCGTCGAGCGCGCGGCCGAGTTCCTCGTGCAACGGACGGGCCGGCTCCAGCGTCAGCGCTTCGGCCAGGTACCAGAGCAGCTCATGGAGCTGCCGCATGATCGTGAAGACCTCGAACATCTGCTGGGCGATCCGCGGGGCCTGCCGCCAGTCCTGCCCGGCGAAGGTGACTTGCGACACCTTCTGCCCGGCGCCGAAGCAGTCGTACACGGCGCACCCAGGGAAGCCCCGCTGCCTGAGGCGGGCGTGAATGCCACAGCGGAACTCCGGTCGCAGATGAGGGCAGGCCTGCCCGGCGTCCTTGTCGATCGCGAAGTCCGCCGAGGCCGAGAAGGCGGGCGCGACACAGCACAGCCCCACGCAGTGCTCGCAGTCAGCACGCAGGCTGCGGCGATCGCTGCCGCCGGCAGGCTGGGCGGTGCTCAGGGGGTACGCCCGGTGCGGATGAGTTCGGCCGCGTCGCGGGCGCAGCCCCAGGACAGGGTGATCCCGGCGCCGCCGTGGCCGTAGTTGTGCACCACGAGCTGGCCGGTGCCGAGGGCTTCGGATTCCAGCCGTACCTGGGGCCGGACGGGACGCAGGCCGACACGGTGCGCGAGGATCCGGGTCGTGCGCAGGCCGGGATGGACGCGGGCACAGTCGCGCACGATCCGTCGCGCTGTCTGAGGGTCTGGATCCAGAGACCAGTTCCCCGGCTGCTCGGTTCCGCCGAGCAGGACCACGTCGCCGTGCGGGAACAGGTAGGTCAGCTCCGCGGTGCCGTCACCGAGCCCGATGAAGAACTCGGTGATACCGGGGTTGGCCGCGACCACGACCTGGCCGCGGACCGGGCTGACCGCGGGGTCCGGCACCAGGTCGCGTGCCCCGATCCCGGCGCAGTTCACGATCGCCCGGGCGTCCGTGCCGCGCGCCACGTCGGCGAGTGAGGTCACCGCGGCCGTGTGCACCTGGCCGCCGGCCCGGCGGAACCTGGCCAGCAGGTACTGGAGGTAGACCGGCATGAACGCGGCGGGCGCGGTGTACCGCCAGCCCGCGACGAAGCCGTCGGGCAAGCCGGCCGGGTCGGCCGGGCTGAGGTTGCCGAGCACGTGGCCCCAGTGCGGGAACTCGCCGGGGGTCCGGGTGGCATCGACGCCGCTGGCCATGTGCACGCCGCTGGCCGGGTCACCGGCCAGCGGCGTGCACATGGCC
>DAIRVB010000186.1:1168-7776 GCA_036803065.1 Streptosporangiaceae bacterium | reverse complement strand
GCCACGCCACCGTCCGGGCCGGGCAGCCACAGCCACTGCTCGGCTGGCCGCGTCGCTGCGCCCCGCCGGGCGGCCAGCACATGCACCCGCCGGCTCATCAGCCGCCCGTGGCCCATGCCCATCCCGGCCCATTGCTGCGTAGCCACCCACAGCCTGGCCTGCGCACCAGGCCAGTCCCCCGCCACCACCAGCACGCCCCCGGTGCGCCGGAGCATGGCCTCGACGTGGCGCTGCACGTGCCCGGCCGGCCGGGCGGGCGGGCGCAGGAGCACCAGCTCGCAGCCATCAAGCAAGGCAGCCGTCACCTGCGGCCAGCGCCGCCCAGGCTCTCCGACCAGCAGCAGGCGGCCGGGCTCCACGCCGACCCCGGCCGCCGCCCGCACCCCAAGCTCAGGCAGCCCCACCACCCCGCACCACGCGCCGGCCGCCGACGCTCCCGCCGCGATGGCCAGGCTGAGCAGCCCACTACCCGATACCGCCACGACTGAGCCCCGCTGGAGCCCTCCGTACGGAAACAGGTCCCGCAGGGCGGGCAGAACAGGGAGCACCCGGTCGCGGGGCTGGCTCGCGGATGCGACGCCGACCTGCGATATCCCCTGGTGCATACTTGACACTATCGAATGCGTATTCGATAGTGTCAAGCTCTCAGCAGGCCGCCTTCGGCATCAACCAGCCGGAAGGCCGTGGGCCCGGCAGCGGTTCGCAAGGATGTGCGGCACCCGGGGCCATGCCCCGGGTGCCGCACATCAGATGGCGGCTACAGCCCGGCCGTGCCGGTCAGACGCGGCAGCCAATCTGCGGGTTGGCGAGCACCGCACTGGTGAGAGTTCCTCCGTAGCGGGCGACGTCTGGCACGCCGTACTGCGCGTCACCGCCGAAGTTGGTGACCGTCCGGCCCGCAATGACGTTACCGAAATTCCACGTGCAGCCGAGCGGGCCACCCTTGCCCAGCGACCAGAACGGGTAGAACGCTGCCCCCAGCGGCGGGGCGGTGCAGCCGGCCCCGGTGGCGACATCGCACAGCGACTCCGAACCGGCCGCGTCCGTCTCGAACTGGATGTTCGGATAGGTGTGCCCGCTGGTGAACGGCCCCACGTATCTGAACGTGGTCGGGAAGTTGCTGCTGCCGTTCGGCCAGTCCGGGAGGTAGCTGAGGCCATCGAAATCGAGGTCACCGTTCTGGAAGGACTCCTGGTTACAGAAGGCCACCGGCGCGGTTTCCTTGGTTGTCACCCCGTTGATCGTTACCGGGCGGCTTCCCTGCTGGAAACACCTGCCATCGGAGAACTCACACAGCGCCCCGCTGGCCGCATTGTTCGTCGGGCAGGCGACCGGCCCGGTGGCACCCTGAGTCGTGGCGTTCTGGCAGATGCCCGTGGCCGGGTTGCACGGGCCCTCGCCTGTCGCCTTCTTGCCCTCGTTGCCGCCGTTGCACGTCTGGTAGACGTTCGGGTCCATGAACGAGGAGCCGTCGGAGAAGGTCTGCGAGAAGGCGAGCTGGTTGCTGACCGACGAACAGGACTCGCCGTGCCCGATCTCCTGCTGCATGAGCACGCCGCCCTCAAGTGCGGCCCACGGCACCTGGTTCTGCTGCTGCGCGCTGTTGTACTCGGCGTGGAAGCTGAACGGGGTACCAGAGCAGTCAGCCATGCTGGTGTTCTGGAAGCCGTTCGCCGCGCTCGCGACGATGAAACCGGTCCGGCCGGTGGTGAAATCGCGGACCACCGCTTTAAGCCCACCCGTATCTGGCGACCCCGAATCTCGCACGTCGCTGATCGACACCCCTAGGTTGTCTCCGGAGTTCATCTTCAGCGTGTGGCCATTCCCGAAGAAGGTCCCCACGTTGGGGTCCTGCGGCGCGGGCGGGCCGGGCGGCACGCCGTTGGTCTGCAGGAACGAGAAGTTGACCGGCTCGATGCAGTTGTTGTTGCAGGTGGCGAAGTTGAAGCTGCACTCCAGGCTGTCGATGTTCAGTGCGGCGCACCACTGGGTCTTGCTGCAACTGGTCGAGTCGGCGAACGGCGCGAACCCCGGCGGGTAGAACTGCAGTTCCATGAACGCCGATCCCGCATCGGTGGGCGTGTTCAGGCCAGTGTTGCTGTCGCTGAGCGGTTTACACGGGTTCTGCGGGTAGGACTTCGAGTCACAGATGGGCAGCCCGAACCAGGGCGCCACGCTGAGTTCGGCGTACGTGGTTACGCTGCCGGACGCGGTCGGCGCCTTGGCGGGATCCGTCGACAGCTGCATGCCGTAGCTCATCGTGTTACCCGAGCCCGGCCGGCTGGAGATGAACTTGACACTCGGCTCATCGTGACCGACGTACGCGCCGGTCTTGGGGTCACGGAACCGACCCAGGTGCCCGTCGTAGGGCTTCCCATGCGGGTCGGTGCATAGGTGCTCGAGAACGGTCACGTTGCAGTCAAGCAGGTTGTTCTTGCTGCTCGTAACCGTCTGTGCCGCGGACGTTGCGCCCGAAGCCGCCGCCACGGTACCGGCGGTGGCCGTCCCGATGACAACGATCACAGATCCGGCCAGCGCGCATGCGCGCGCCCATCGCTTGCCCATCGTGGTCCTTCCCAAGAGGTGCCGAACACGCAAATCGACATGCTGGCGTCCCCCCACGACAGGCATCCGCGGATGCCGGTACCCACGCCGTGAACTCCCCTACGAACCCTGCCCCACGTCCTATGTCCGTACAGAGGGTTCTGTCAACCTCTGTTCAGGAAGCTTTAGGTTCGGCGTGACTCGTCCCCATTTTTCCCTGCCCCGCAGCCTCGCTGGCCGGGACAGGTCTACCGGAATGGGGATGACCTCGACACGGTCGGTGACATGCCAAAGGGTGCCCGGATGTGCCACACTTCTGTGCAGCGTTCCAGGCACCCTCAGGCCTCCTGCCTGCCGGGAAGGCAGGCAGCGGCGCCGCCGGAGCGGCGTGCGATCAGACCGGTCGGACCTGCTCAGCCTGCGGCCCCTTGGGGCCCTGGCCGGCGGTGAACTCGACCCTCTGGTTCTCCTGCAGACTGCGGAAACCGTCAACCTGGATGGCGGAGTGGTGAACGAAGACGTCGGCCGTGCCGTCGTCCGGGGCGATGAATCCATAACCCTTGTCAGCGTTGAACCACTTCACGGTGCCCTGAGCCACGTGCTCTCCTACTGGGACGAACTTCGGGATCCACGGATGTGTGCCCCGGGTTGTTTGCGACACTCTGCCCTTCGAAGGCCGGACTCTAGGTGATCCACGACGCCGACAGTCAAAATTTCGCAGGCGCTGTGACACGTTCACGAACTTCGACGACAACCAGGACCATTGAACACCATCGAGGGGCCTGATGTTCCTCGCCATGCCGAGTTCGCACGTCAAGCCTGCGGAAGAAGGCACGGGGATGGCGCGCAACCATCCCGCAGGCTGTGCGCTATCTTGATGAACCGTGGCCAACACACCCGCGACCACGGTCGATCGCGGTCGGCTCGAGGAGTTGACCCGGCGGGAACTTGAGCGGTTCGCCGCCACTCACCCGGCCTCCTGGAGACTTTCCGAGCAGGCGCGGCAGTCGCTGATCGGTGGCGTGCCGATGCCCTGGATGATGCGCTGGGCGGGCGGGTTCCCACCGTTCGCAGCGAGGGCGGCCGGAGCCAGCATCACCGATGTCGATGGGCACGAATACGTCGACCTCTGCCTGGGCGACACCGGGGCGATGACCGGTCACAGCCCGCCCGCCGTGATGAAGGTGCTGCTCGACCAGGGTCAGCGCGGGCTCACCACGATGCTGCCCACCGAAGACTCGATCTGGGTGGCCGGGGAACTGGGCCGCCGGTTCGGCCTGGGCCGGTGGATGTTCACGCTGAGCGCAACCGACGCCAACCGGGCCGCGCTGAGGATCGCCCGCCAGATCACCGGGCGGCAGAAAATCCTCGTGTTCAGCTACTGCTATCACGGCTCGGTGGACGAGACGTTCGCGGTCCGGGGGCCTGATGGCCGCACGGTGTCCCGCGCGGGCAACGTCGGCCCGCCCGTTGACCCCGCCGTCACCACCGTGGCGATCGAATTCAACGACCTTCGGGCCCTGGATGCGGCGCTCAGCGATGGCTCGGTGGCGTGCGTGCTCGCCGAGCCGGCCATGACCAATATGGGAATCATCCTGCCCGAGCCGGGCTACCACCGGGCACTCCGGGAGCTGACCCGGGCGACCGGAACGCTGCTCATCATCGACGAGACCCACACGCTGTCGGCAGGCCCGGGGGGATGCACCGCGCTGTGGTCCCTCGACCCTGACATGGTCACGCTCGGCAAGGCCATCGGCAGTGGCGTTGCCTGCGGAGCCCTCGGCGTTTCCGGGGACGCGGTCGGCCGCATGCTCGCCCAGGTAGATGCGGACTATGAGGATACCGGGGGGATCGGGGGCACGCTGGCTGGCAACGCGCTGTCGCTCGCGGCGATGCGGGCGACCCTCGACGAGGTGCTGACCGCCGACGCGTATGCCCGGATGATCCCGCTGGCGGGCCGGTTCCGCGCGGGGGTTGAACAGGTCATCAGCGCACACGGTCTCGGCTGGCACGTGACCCAGCTCGGCTGCCGGGCGGAGTACCGCTTCCAGGCCAGCCCGCCAAGCAACGGCACCGAGGCGCATGCCGCTGCCGACTCCGAGCTGGAGCGATACTACCACCTGCATGCGATGAACCGAGGCGTGCTCATCACGCCCTTCCACAACATGGCGCTGATGTCCCCAGTGACCCAGGAAGCAGACGTCGACCGGCACACCGAGACCTTCGCGGCAGCAACAGCCGACCTGCTAGCCCCTTCCTGAGGTCAGTCGGGGTCAGCCGACCGCGGCGGCCGCCGCGCGGCCCGCGGCGCGGCCGGAGAACAGGCGGCGGCCGTCAGGCCAGCCAGCCCGGCCCCGATGACGATGACGTCGGCGTGGTGAGTCATGCCTGCTCTCCCGGTCGGGTGCGGCGGCGGTGGCCGCCGGGGCAACAGCATGCCGTGCGGCCTGTCGGCGGCGCCGATCCGGGGGCATGATGCGAATGGGGCGGCAACGATGCACGGCCCAGCGAGGAGGAGCGCGATGACAGATCTGAGTTCCGTGTTCGAGCAAGCGGCCGCCGATCACGCTGAGCGTGCGGCGGTGCGGATGGATGACCTCGTGCTGACCTACGCGGAGCTGCGGGACGCCGCGGGCCGCGTGACATCCCTGCTGTCGTCCTTCGGGATAGAGCCGGGTGACCGGGTGGCCGTCATGCTGCCCAACGTGCCGGCCTTCCCGATCGTGTTCTACGGGGCGCTGGGGGCAGGAGCCGTCGTCGTCCCGATGAACCCGCTGCTGAAGAGCCGTGAGGTCGCCTACTACCTCGGGGACTCCGGGGCGAAGGTCCTGTTCGCCTGGCACGCCACGGCGGGCGAAGCCGCGAAGGGCGCCGCCGAGACGGGCGCGCGGGTCGTCGAGGTCGACGAGCCCGCCCTCGCCTCGCTGCTGGCCGGCCTGACGCCGGCCGCCGCGGTGACGCAGCGGTCCGGCGACGACGACGCCGTGATCCTCTACACCTCGGGAACCACCGGCAAGCCCAAGGGCGCCGAGCTGACCCACGCGAACCTGACCCGCAACGCCAGCCTTACGGCCGCCACCCTGATCAACGCGGGGCCCAACGACGTGATCATGGGCTGCCTGCCGTTGTTCCACGTCTTCGGGCTGACCTGTGGCCTGAACGCGACGATCGCCAGCGGCGGCACGCTGACCCTGCTGTCCAGGTTCGACCCGGTCAAAGCCCTGGAGGTCATCGGGCGGGACAAGGTGACCGTCTTCGAGGGCGTGCCGACGATGTACGCGGCGATGCTGCATCACCCAGCCCACGCCAGCGCCGACACCTCATCCCTGCGGACCTGCGTCTCGGGCGGCGCCGCGATGCCAGTGGCCGTCATGCGCGGGTTCGAGGAGGCCTTCGGGTGCATCATCCTGGAGGGCTACGGCCTGTCGGAGACCTCCCCGGTCGCTTCCTTCAACCACCCGGGCCAGGTGCGCAAACCCGGGTCCATCGGGACTCCGGTCGAGGGGGTGGAGATGCGGGTCGTGGACGCCGACGGTCACCCGCTGCCCGCCGGGGAGGTCGGCGAGATCGCCATCCGCGGTCACAACGTCATGAAGGGGTACTGGGGCCAGCCTGAGGCCACCGCCGAAGCCATGAAGGGGGTAGGGGAGGTGGGTGGGGGCTGGTTCCTCACCGGCGACCTGGCCAAGGTCGATGACGACGGTTACTACTACATCGTGGACCGCAAGAAGGACCTGATCATCCGGGGCGGGTACAACGTGTACCCGCGCGAGATAGAGGAAGTCCTGCACGAGCATCCGGCCGTCGCTGAGGTAGCCGTGATCGGGATTCCGCACGACGAACTCGGCGAGGAGATCGGAGCGGCCGTGGTGCTCACCCCGGCGGCGACCGCCACGCCAGCAGAGCTGCGCGCCTTCGCCCGGGAGCGGGTGGCGGCGTACAAGTACCCGCGGCATGTCTGGCTGCTGCCCGAGCTGCCGAAGGGCCCGAGCGGCAAGATCCTCCGGCGCGAGGTGCATCCGCCCCAGGACCTCACGTCACCGGACCCCCAGTGACCTCGGGCT
>DAIRVB010000186.1:0-1158 GCA_036803065.1 Streptosporangiaceae bacterium | reverse complement strand
ACGAGTCAGCGGAGTTCGCGGCCGCCGAGACAGCGGGGGCGCTGGATCTCCTCCTGTCAGACGCGGCCCTGGGCGCGATGCGCAGGTTCCGGCCGGATGCCGCCACGCTGCGGCTGGCGGCGGCGCTGGCGCGGCGTCCACGGACTGTGGCCCGCCGCGTGAAGCTGCTGGCCGCGGAACTCGGTCAGGTCGCCGCCGGGACGTCGGCGATCACCGCGCCGCGCCGCGACCGCCGGTTCGCGGATCCAGCGTGGCAGGACAATCCACTGCTCAAGCGCGCCGTGCAGGCGTACCTGGCGGCCGGGCAGACGGCCGAGGCGCTCCTGGCCGACGCCGAGATGGGCTGGCGGGACAACGAGCGGCTGACATTCCTGCTCGGGAACCTGATCGCCGTCGCTGCCCCGAGCAATAACCCGATCATCAGCCCGGTGGCCTGGAAGGCCCTCATCGACACCGGCGGGCTCAGCGCGATGCGGGGCATCCGGGCTCTGCTGTCAGATCTGGCCGCTTCCCCGCGCATCCCGACAATGGTGGCACCGGACGCGTTCGAGGTGGGCCGGGACCTGGCGGTCACGCCCGGGGCGGTGGTGTCCAGGACCGAGGTGTACGAGCTCATCCAGTACCAGCCGGTCACGGACACGGTGCACCAGTTCCCGCTGCTGGTCGTCCCACCGATGATCAACAAGTTTTACGTCACCGACCTGGCGCCCGGCCGCAGCATGATCGAATTCCTGGTCGGCCAGGGGCACCAGGTGTTCGTCATCTCCTGGCGCAATCCTGACGCCCGGCACCGGCACTGGGGTCTGGACACCTACGGCGGGGCCGTCGTCGACGCCCTGGCCGCGGTGCGGCGCATCGGCAAGGCGCCCCGGGCCAGCATCTGCGCGCTGTGCTCCAGCGGAGTCATCTCGTCGATGGTGAGCGCACATCTGAACGCGACCGGTCACTCTGACCAGCTGGCCAGCCTGTGCCTCGGCGTGACGGTGCTCGACCAGGCACGCGCGGGCACCGCTGGCGCGATGATCGACGAGAGCACCGCGCAGGCGGCCATCCTCGCCTCCGCCCGCCGCGGCTACCTGGACGGGCGCGCGCTCGCCGAGGTCTTCGCCTGGCTCCGGCCCGATGACCTGATCTGGAACTACTGGGTCAACAACTACC
>DAIRVB010000185.1:4023-7796 GCA_036803065.1 Streptosporangiaceae bacterium | reverse complement strand
GTGATGTGGTGGCCCTGGTGAAGCGGGAGCGCCTGGCAGGCCGCCCACCGGTTACCAGCGGGGGCGTCGTTGCTCAGGTTTGGCGTGGCGGCCGCGGGCGGCAGGCGGAACTCGCTCGGCTGCTCGCCGGGGTGCAGGTCGCGGCGGTCGATGATCAGCTGGGGCGCCGGGCGGGGATGCTGCTGGCCCGCAGCGGCCAGTCTGATGCGATCGACGCGACCGTGGTGTGCCTCGCCGCGGATGGCGACGACATTCTCACCTCCGATCCGGGCGACCTGCGCGTGCTCGCGGAGGCCGCAGAGGTCCACATCGAGCTCATCCCCGTGTAGCCCAGCCGCATAGCCGCATGCGCCCACAGTCTGCGGCAGATATGGGTCTTCGCTGGCCTGCTTGCTGTCAGGTCGTGACGGCAGGAGGTTAGGCACCGGTTGCCGGGTATCCGGCGGCACGGGGGTGGCAGACTGCCGGATTGTTGGCCGGGTTATCTGGATCGGGGCCGGATGGATCTTGAGGAAGTGGAGGCGGTGTTCCGGCGCGCGAACGCGGAGGAGCGGCGGGCGCGCGATGAGGGCCGGAAGCCCCCGCCAGCGTTGGCCGGTGTGCCGCGGGTAGGCGGCGACGGCGCGGTGGTGCCGGATGCGGTTGAGTATCCGCTGATCGAGTTCCCGTGGGAACCGTGGACGCTGATCACCCCGGGGCGCCGGCTGACCCAGGCCCAGGCCGGTGCCTACGCAAACTGGGTTAACGATGCCCGGGCCGGGCGGCTGGCCGTGATCGCGGCAGTTCTGGAGGAGGCGGGCGCGCCGTCCGGGGGGCTGCGGGAGCCTCACCGGAAGGGCTGGCGGGGCTGGGCGGCTGGATCCAGGCGTGGTTTCGTCTGGTCGCGGCACCCCTCACGGACGGGTTGTCCTATACGGACGGGTTCTTCTATCACGATCACAGCGACCGGCTCGGACTGGCCTGGGCCGCGTGGGGACCGCCGCTGTCGAACTATTCGCGGTATGGCGATGCGCTGCTCAGTTCCCTGGCACATGACCTGGCGTTCCTGGTCGCCGACTGCGCGCTCGCGGCCCGGCCGGGCCTCAGCTGGCAGGCAGCCTATGACCCCGCGCGCCAGGAATTCCTCGTGACCCCCGTCCCGGATCCGCCGTTTGATCTGGTCGGGGAGGTCAGGGAATTCCTGGTGCAGTCGCGGCGACTACACCGGTTCGGTGTGGACACAGAAGTCGCGGCACAGCACCAGGAGCAGCATCGACTTCACCGTTCATCTCGGCGCCGCGCACGAGCCCTCCCGCGCCAGCTACTGGAGCAGCAGCCTGCGCGCGCTGATCCCAGAGAACGAGGGCAGCTGGTGGACGCTGGACATCGGGCACCCCATCGAGCCCGTCGGCGAGGAGGTCCTGGCCGCCTTCCGGGCCTACGGATGGCCGGCCATCCTGGCCGCCCTGGACTCACCCGGCTTCCCCCCCGACCCGGCCATCACCTGGGCCCGAACCTTCCAGGCTGAGCCGAGCGCCGCGGTGCGGCCAGACGGCAAACCGGAGCTGGGGCCGCTGGCCTGGGTGCTGCGCGGGCGCCACCAGGACGGCGATGAGCTATTCGCCGACCTGGCCAGCCAGGAACCCATGACCAGGTTCGCCGCTATCGTAACGATCGGCGACCAGGCCAGAGACGACCGGCGAACCCTGCCCGCACTCCTGGACCGCCTCGCCAGCGACCCTGATGCCCGCGTCCGACGGTGGGCAGCGCGCGGCCTGACACCATCGGCGCGGCAAGCCGCCGTGCGCCAGGCGCTCGAGGCAGCCGCCGCTGAAGATGAAGATCTGGACGTCCGGTGGGCAGCCCGGTATGCGATCAGGCTCATCCACCCAGCACCGCCCTGAACCCAGGACCGAGAAAACGGTCCGCAACATCTCCGTGTCAACGGCCACCAGAATGACAAGCATCTCAGGCCTACATTGCCGGAGGTCGGCCCGGCAGCTCATAGCTAATCGGCCTGCAATCCTCATCTGTCAATGTTGGCAAAATGCCGCCGCCCATCGCAGGCCCGCGCTGCGGCGCCCACGTCCCCAGACTGATCTTCGCTGAAAGCTGGCGTTCGCGTTCGAGCGTTCATCAACATGCAGATGAGTAAGGTCGGAACGTGACGGCAGGGGATCTCAGGGCGCTGCCTAGTCACGACTCGGCGCTGCGGCACGCGGTGCTGGTAGTGGGCGTGCGGGTGCTCAGCTCACGAAGGGAGGAGCTTCGGATCGTACAGCAGGGAAGTACCGCAACAGGCCGGGACGGAGGCGGACTTGTGTGCATTGTCCGGCACGGTGACCTGCGGCTACGTACTCCGGTGGACGGGTTGCCGCTGGATGGCATGCAAGAGGTCAGCGGTTCGAGCCCGCTTAGCTCCACAAGTAGTACCAGGTCAGGACGTGATTTGAGGCCCGTCCGGATACATTCCAAGATCGTCTGACCGTCATCTGACCGTCGTTCTGGGCACCTGCAGTTGGCACTGAGCCGCATGGATTGGTTCCTGATGACAGCTCAGGCGTGCTCGTGTGTGGTGTGCGTTGAACATTCCGGTGATCGCGATGCTGTGGCTGGCATCGGTAGGGGCAGTCCCGTCCTTTGAACCGCCGCCGAACTGGCCGTTGATCATCATCTGAGCGCGGTCGCCACATTGACCTGCAACTGGACTATTAACAGCGCCCGGGACCTGGCGTGGAATAACGCCCGGCTGCTGTGGGCAGTGCGCGATGATCCGCTCGCGCGCGGGCTCTTCCCTGGACAGCCTGGCCGCCTCGACAGAACTGGCAAGCCGGATGCTGCTGGTGGCGGTCTGAGACCGCCCCGGCGGGAGCGCTCCTGATCAACCGGGGGCTCTGGCGCCGCCCGTTCCGGAAACGGATGACCTTTCTCCGATGTCGAGGGATTGCTGTCAGACTAGGCTGATGGTGCAGGTATTATGCCCGGTCGTGATCGGCAGGGACGCCGCGCTGGAGGCGGTCGACGCGGCGCTGACGGCCGCTATGGCCGGGCACGGCGGGTGTGTAGTGATCACCGGGGAGCCGGGGATCGGCAAGTCGCGGCTGGCCCTGGAGACGGCCAGCCGGGCGGCCAGCCGTGGCATCCGGGTCGTTACCAGCCGGGCGGTGCCGCAGTCAGCGACCGCTGCTTACCGGCCGCTAACGGACGCGCTTGTTCAGCTCCTCCGGGACCGGGCCGTTCCCGATGACGCGACGATGGAGCCCTGGCTGCCCGCGTTGAGCGCGCTGCTGCCGGGGATGGCTGGCCGCGCTCCGGCGAGTGGAGAGGTCTCACCTGGGATCCGCGGTGAGGCGCTGATCCAGCTTCTTCGGCGCCTCGCGCCGCAGGGCCTGGTCATAGTGCTAGAGGACCTGCACTGGGCGGACCCGGACACCGTGGCCCTGATGGAGTACCTTGGCGAGCACCTTGATGGCGAGTCGTTGCTGTGCGTACTTACCCTGCGCGCCAACCGGCCGTCGGCCGCACTGGAAGTGGCCCGCCGACAGCGGGGCCGGCCCGGCGTACTTCACCTCGGTCTTGACCGGCTCAGCGATGAGGACATGGCGCGCATGGTCCATGCCTGCATCCCGGGAGCAGAGGCGGAACTCCTGCGCCGGGTGCAGGCCTTCGCCGAAGGAGTACCGCTGCTGGTGGAAGATCTGCTGGCGTCGCCCGGGCTGCCGGAGTCGTTCACCGAGACGGTCCGCGAGCGCCGCCGGGCCGGAACGCTGCTGAGCGAGTCCGGCGGCCAAGCG
>DAIRVB010000185.1:0-4013 GCA_036803065.1 Streptosporangiaceae bacterium | reverse complement strand
CCTCGGCCGCCACTTCGACTGGGAACTGCTCCCGGCCGGGAGCGGCCAGACTGCGGCCCTGGTGGCGGAGACGCTCGGGCTCGCTGTCGAGCAACTGCTGGTGTGCGCCGGTGGCACGGCCTTCCGCTTTCGGCACGCGCTGACCCGCGAAGCGGTGCTCGATACCATGCTGCCACCCCGCCAGCGGGACCTGGCCTCGGCGGCGCTCGCCGCTCTGGGCGCCGCACACCCGCGCCTGGAAGGCGGCCTGC
Organism: Streptosporangiaceae bacterium; assembly: GCA_036803065.1. Taxonomy (GTDB): domain Bacteria; phylum Actinomycetota; class Actinomycetes; order Streptosporangiales; family Streptosporangiaceae; genus JAWWPY01. The sequence continues at coordinate 3,762 of DAIRVB010000185.1, read as the reverse complement.
GCGAGCTGGCCGTTGAGCTGGCGAACCGCGCCGGGGACCGCCGCCGGGCCGGAACGCTGCTGAGCGAGTCCGGCGGCCAAGCGCTGGCCTGGGGGGCGCTGGCCACTGCGATCGGTACCCTACGGCGTGCCGCTGACCTCCTCGAAGGCACTCCCGAGCGGGAACAGGCGGAACTTCTGCTGGTCGAAGCGCTGGCCCTGGCCGGGCGGGTTGAGGAGGCAGCGGCGGCCGGCGGCCATCTCATCACCCGGCTCGGGACCGAGGCGGCGGAACTCCGGACGGAGGTTCACCTTCGCCTCAGCCAGGCGGCGGTGGGCGCCTCGCGGTGGAAGATGGCCCGTCACCACCTCGGCGCCGCCCGGCGCCTGGCCGGAACCGCCCCACCGGCTGGCGTGCGCGCCCGCATGGGCGTCATCGATGCCGAGGTGGCCTTCGCCGCCGATGACCTCGATGAGGCCCGGCTTTTCGCCGAGGACGTCCTCGCCGCCGAGGGCAGTGCTCCGGATGTCCGCTGTCATGCGCTGGAGCTCATCGGCCGGAGCCACCGGCTGCGTGATCTCAGCGCCGCCCGCGCGGCGTTCGAGAGCGCGCTGGTCACCGCGGAGGCAGCCGGCCTGCCGTTGTGGCGGCTGCGCGCCCTGCACGAGCTGGGCACCATCGACCTACTTGATCATGCCGGAGTGGAGCGGTTGTCCGAGGCGCGGCGCGCTGCCGAGCAGATGGGTGCGCTGAGTACCGTGGCGATTCTGGATCTCCAGCTCGCCGCGGGCTTCACCTGCCGCTGGGAACTGGACACGTGTGATGCCCACGCGCAGGCCGCCGTCGGCCTCGCCGAGCGGCTCGGCCTGGACCAGGTCCGGGCCAAGGCGCTGGCGGTACTTACAGGCAGCGCCAGCATGCGCGCCGACGCCGGGCAGACAGAGCGCTACGCCGCCCGCGCCGTCGCGGCCGCTCCGGACGACCAGATGGTCGAGGGCATCTGCTGGGCCAGCCGGGGAGCGGTGGTTCTGCTCGGTGGCGAGGCCGCGGCGGCCGTGGAACCCTACGCCCGGGGGATGGTGATCCTGGCCCGCCTCCCGCATGCCGAACCCGCGGGGCTTCGGGCGCTATGGCCGCTGCTCCTGGCCTCACTTGGTGATCACCGGGCGGCACGGGCGATCGAGGAGGCCCGCCGGCTGGGCGTCGGCGCCATCCGCCACAACCGGAGCCTTATCGGCTATGCCGAGGCGGTTCTGGCCGGGCGAGCCGGGCAGCGGCAGCGGGCCAACGAACTGGCGGCGGGCTGCGACGTTGGCTTCACGAACTGCGAGACCTGGGGTGAGCTGGCGAGGTTCTGCGCCGCCCCCGCTGCTCTCGCCGGCGGATGGGGCGACCCGCTTCGCTGGCTGGCCGAGGCCGAGGCCGGATTTGATCGCCGGGACCTGCCCCGCCTGGCCGAGCGCTGCCGCGAACTGCTCAAGGAGTCGCAGCCCAATCCCTGGGTGGCGGCGGGAATCACCGCCAGGGAGGCGGACGTGCTGCGCCTCGTTGCCGGCGGGCTGGCCAACAAGCAGATCGCAGCGCGGCTGCATCTGTCGCCACGGACCGTGGAGAAGCACGTCGAGAGCCTGCTGCGCAAGACCGGCGCTCGCTCCCGAACCGGCCTGATGGCGGCCGCATCACAGGCCGCAGCCCGCGACTCTCAGCGGGCGTTTCCTCCCTTGGCCACTACGTAGTCCCGGCTGGCATCTACGTGTTGTTCCCGATGTGACGGCAGGCGGCCGGCTTGCATGCTGGCCTGGCAAGCCATGCCAAGGGAAGGCAACACCGGATGCTCGAAGCTACGAAACTAATCGTGGCAGTCAAGAACATCGAGACGCCCGATGAGCGGCACGTGTTCGAACACGCCTCGCTCAACGTGGTCAACCTGCCCGGCGTCACGATCGCCCGCACTGTGTATCAGCCCGGTTGGAAGTGGTCGACCGACGTCAAGCCGGTCGTCGGCACGGAAGCCTGCCAGGCGGCCCACACCGGCTACATCATCTCCGGCCGGCTCCACGCCCGCATGGCCGACGGCCGCGAATACGACTTCGGCCCGGGTGACGCGCACGTGGTGTCGGCCGGTCACGACGCCTGGGTGGAGGGGGACGAGCCGTGCGTCGCGCTTGACCTCGCTTTCACCGGACGTGCACTAGCCGGGCACGTCGGCCGCTGCCCCTGCGGGGTTGAGTTCCGGGTCGCTAGCGACGACCAGTTCGGCCAGCTTGTCGCCGCCATCCGCGAGCACGCGCGCAGCTCCCACGGGCACGAGCTCACCACCCAGCAGGTGCTCGCCGAGGTGATGGCATGATCGGCTCCGATCTGGAGGGCGCCGACCTGGAAAGCCGGGTGGCGAGCTGGGCCGCCAGCGCTATCAGTGACGACGCAGCTGCCGTGCGCGCGGTGATCGAGGCCTATGGCGACCGGCTGGCGGCGGCCGATGTGGCCGGCGACGTCAGCCAGTACACCCGCAACGCAGCCGTCATGCAGCCCGAGCTCGAAACCGTCGTAGGGAGTCAGCAGCTTACGGCCACATACGACGCCGCTTTCGAGACATGCGCCTGGACTTTACGTTCCGATTCGACGACATCACCGTCAAAGGCGACCTCGCGGCAGTCAGGGCAACAAGCCAGGGGACGATCACGATCCGCGCTGCCGGCGAGACGCAACCAGCGCGTCTCCGGCAGCTGCTCGTTCTGGAACGCACGGGGGCCACTGGAAAATCACGCATGTACCAGCAGATGCCGGAGCAGCAGGAGGGGGCTGCTCCGGCATCTAGCGAGTCCGCCACCCGATTCGGGCACGTTCCGCATCCGCTTGCGGTCGCCGAGCACGACGCGGCTCCGGCTACGCCGGCGTTTACGTGCCCGTACAGGGGCCGTGCAGGTAGACGTCGGCGTAGCCGGAGCCGTCCGTGTGCCTGCTCTTGGGGCGCCAGCGCTGCTGGCGGTCACGGCTCTCGCCCACTGATGCACTGAGGGCAAACGTGAAGGCCGGGCCCGCCATCTGACCGAAGCTGCTCAGTCTCTGCGGCGGGTGAGGTTAGGGCGGGATCCGGCGAGGATCCCGGAAATGTCGGCGGGTTCCTCTTGTGGGGCTCGAATATTCGATTGGGTCAGCGACCTGCGCTTTGTCGTGAATGCTTGGGTGGTTATGCGGCGGTCAGGTACTCGCTGGTAAGGCCGCCGAGGACTTGTTTTCGGCGGATCTGGTGCCTGGCCAGGTCGATCTGCGGCGGCGGGGTGTCCGCTTGCGCGGGTGGGAGCTGGTGAAGGGTGCGGTGCGGCCGGGCGGTGTTGTAGTGCTGCAGGTACTCGGTCAGGACCTGGCGCAGGTGGCGCTCGTCGAGGATGAGCAGCCGGCCGGGGACCTCGCGGCGCAGGGTGCCGATCATGCGCTCGCAGATCGCATTCGCCTTTGGCGCTTGCGGCGGGCTGAGAAGGATCCGGATACCCGCGGCGGTGAACACGGCGTCGAAAGGCTCCGTGAACTGGCCGGCGCGGTCGCGGATCAGGAATCGGGCGGACTCGGCGTGGTGGCCGATGTCCATCAGGAAGTTGCGGGCGGCCTGGGTGGTCCAGGTGCCGTCGGGGCGGGCGGTGATGCCGGCCAGGTGCGCGCGGCGGGTGCCGTGCTCGATGATGATCAGGGCGTAGATGCGCCGGAGCAGCACGGTGCCCGGGTGGGCGAAACCGGCCGCGAGGATGCCGCGGGCTTGCGCGGTCAGGAACTGCTGCCAGGTCG
>DAIRVB010000184.1:0-7837 GCA_036803065.1 Streptosporangiaceae bacterium | reverse complement strand
ACCAGAAGCCGGGAGCCGGCGACGCAGCACTGCCCGTGGTTGAAGAAGATCGCGTGAGCGGCGCCCTCGATCGCGGCTGGCCCGGCGTCGTCGAAGACGATGTTGGGGCTCTTGCCGCCGAGTTCCAGGGTCAGCTTCTTGAGGTTGCTGGCCGCCGCGGCCGCGACGATCAGCTTGCCCACCGCGGTGGAACCGGTGAAGGCGACCTTGTCCACGTCGTTGTGCGCGGCCAGGGCCGCGCCGGCGGTCTCGCCGAAGCCGGGCACCACGTTCACGACGCCGTCGGGCACGCCCGCCTCGGCCATGAGCTCAGCGAGCCGCAGTGCGGTCAGCGGCGTCTGCTCGGCCGGCTTGAGCACCACGCAGTTGCCGGTGGCCAGCGCCGGGCCGAGCTTCCACGCGGCCATCAGCAGCGGGAAGTTCCACGGGATGATCTGCCCGACCACGCCGAGCGGCTCGCGCAGCGTGTAGGAGTGGAAGTTGGCGCCCGGCATGTAGGGCACCGAGATGTTGATCGTGTTGCCCTCGATCTTGGTGGCCCATCCGGCCATGTAGTGGAAGAGATCCGCGGCCAGCGTCACATCGGCGGCCCGCGCCACGGCGAAGGGCTTGCCGTTGTCGAGCGACTCCAGCTGGGCGAGCTCGTCGAGGTGCTCGAGGATGAGATCGCCAATCCGCCAGATGATGCGGCCCCGCTCGGACGGGGTCATCCTGCTCCACGGGCCGTCCTCGAAAGCCCTGCGCGCAGCCCGCACGGCCCTGTCGATGTCCTCCGCGTCCCCCTCGGCGATCCGGGCGAGGGTCTCGCCTGTCGCCGGGTTAGGGGTCTCGAACGTCTTGCCCGACGCCGCGTCCGTCCACTGCCCGTTGATGAACAGCTGCCGCGGGGCGCCGATGAACTCCTCGACGTTCCGGTCCAGGGTCACTGTCATGAATGCTCATCTCCCACTGCCGCCGACGCCGGTGGCCACGCCGTCGCGGCCAGCCTGCAATCGCCGTGCCGTGCCCCGGCCTGCCGACCGACGCACATCTGATTAGTGCTTATTGTCCAGCAGGTCGGGCGCCACGACAGCTACCCAACCGGACGGGCCAGCGCGCACAGGAGGACGGCGTCGTGACTACCCAATCGCCTCTCGGCTACCCATGCCGGAAATGCCGATGCAACAGACTCTTGACAGCAGCGTAACCTGGGTCTTGTCTGGGATAATTGGGTCTTATCTGGGAAAACAGGGCAGGAGTTCTCATGCCCATTCCACTGGAAAACCTCGCGATGGTCGAGAGCGACTGGCCCGGTGCCGACTGGAACTGCGAAAAGAGCACCGGCCAGCTGGCCGGCCCGCGACGGGGCGAGGCGCTCAGCGCCCACGCCCCCGCGCGGCTGGCGAAGTTTCATGCTCCGGAGATCGTCTTCGGGCCGGGTGCGCTGGCGGAACTAGGTCACTGCGCGGCGCGGCTCGGTGCGCGTCGGCCGTTCCTTGTCACCGACCCTGGGCTGATCGAGGCGGGCTGGGTGGATGAGGCCGTCGCCTACCTGCGGCGCAGCGGGCTGCACCCGGCAGTGTGGCATGACGTTACCCCCAATCCTAAGGACCACGAGATCGAAGCCGCCTTCCAGATGTACGCCGAGAGCGGCAGCGATGTGATCATCGGGCTGGGCGGCGGCTCGTGCATCGACGCGGCGAAGGGCGTAGCGATCCTGTCCGGCAACGGCGGCCGGATCCTCGGCTACGAGGGGGTGGACAAGGTCGTACGCCCGATCCCGCCGACCGTGATGGTGCCGTCCACCTCGGGCACGGGCGCGGATGTGTCGCAGTTCGCTGTCGTCACCGACACGGCGGCCCACATCAAGATCACCATCATCAGCCGGACGCTGGTGCCGGAGATCTCCGTGATCGACCCGCGCCTCCTCACCACCATGCCGGACTGGCTCAACGCCTCCACCGGGCTGGATGCGCTGACGCACGCGATCGAGGCGTTCGTGTCCCGTGCGCACAACCTGCTGACCGACAGCCATGCGCTGCGTGCCGTCGCGCTGATCACCCGCCACCTGCTGCGCACCCGGCTGCGGCCGAACGAGACCATCCCGCGCCTGGCCATGGCCCTGGGGTCGCTGGAGGCGGGCATGGCGTTCACCAATGCCATCCTGGGTGCCACGCACGCGATGAGCCACCAGGTCGGCGGCGTATTGGACGCCCCGCACGGCGTGGTGAACGCCGTTCTGCTGCCCCACGTCATCAGGTTCAACGCCCAGGTCTGGCCAGGGCGCTTCGTCCCGCTGGCCGCGGCAAGCGGCATCCGCACCGAGGGCGTGCCGGCCGGCGAGGTTGCGCTGCTCCTCGCAGAACGGGTACGCGAACTGGCCGACGAGGTAGGCGTCCCGAAGGGACTGGCCGCGCTCGGTGTCACCGAGGATGTGCTGCCCCAGATGGCCCGGACCACCTTGAAGGACGCCTGCCTGGCCACCAATCCCCGCGAAGCGGACGCGCGGGACATCGAGGCGCTGTTCCGGGCGGCCTTGTGACCGGGCCGCCGGCGACCGAATCAGGGCGCGATGCTCGTCCGGACGGCGATCTGGAGATCCTGACCGGCCTTCGCTCAGGCAAGCGCTCGTACTACTCCGAGTACGTTCGCTCCGCCGAGCGCTTCGAGCACGCCGTGCAGGCGCTGGACGGCATCTCCCGTGCCCTGGTGCGCACCGCAGCCGGTCCCCGCGCGCTGGTCGAGTGGGTGGTGCGGACGGCGACGGCGCACCTGCAGGCCGACTGGCTGCTGTTCGCCGTGGCCGACGGGGTACTGCCCGCCGCCCGCCCCCGGTTTCTCGCAGTGACTGATGGCGAGCTGATCGACGACGAGAGCAGGCTGCCGGCCGACGTACGCGAACACCTGGCCGTGCTGCGCAGCCGTCCGTGGGAGGTCGAGTCGCCGGACAGCGGCCAGGGCTGGGTTCGGGTGTCGATGACCCTGGATGACGAGCCGGTCGGCGGGATCGCAGCGCGGCCCGGCGCCGGGCTGGAGGCGGCCGGCACCGATCGCGCCATCTTGAGGGTGCTGGCCAACCAGGCCGCCGTGGCGCTGCACAACTCATTCCTGTTCCACGCAACTACCCAGTTGCGTGGCCGCAGCGAGCAGCTCTACGACGCGACCACACGACACGCCAGGGACTTGGCGGCCCGCAGCGCCGAGCTGGCCGAGACGCAGCGGCAGCTCGATGCGGCGCGGCAGCGACAGGCGCTGGACGACGAGCGGCACCGCATCGCGCGCGAACTGCACGACAGCGTGACCCAGTCCGTGCTGTCCATCGGCATGACCATCGAGGTGTGCCGGGCAGAGCTGGAGAGCATAGGCGGCCCGGCCAGGGAGATCGCCGAGCGCCTGGTGCCGGCCAAGGACCTCGCGCGGCACGCGGCCGAGCAGTTGCGGGCCGCGATCTACGCGCTGCACCGCACCGCTGAGGAGTCAGCAGTTCCGCTGCCCGTCATGCTACAGCGGCTGTGCACGGTGCACCGGCCCACCGACCTGCACGTGAAGGTGATGCCGGAAGGACACCCAGTCCCGCTGCCCCCCGAAATCGAGCAGTCGATGCTGCGGTGGACCGGGGAAGCATTGTTCAATGCGGCGGCGCACGGCAAAGCCACACGCGCCCTGGTCCGGCTGCGTTACCGGGCCGACGCGGTGGCCATCAGCGTCTCCGACAACGGGACCGGTGACCCGGCGCAGCTGCGTCGCGCCCTGCGGCTGTCGTGCGCAGCAGACCTGTCCGGACGACACCGAGGGCTGGCGAACATGCTGACCATGGCGGAGGAACTGGGCGGCACATTGTCCATCCGCCGCTCTCGGTCCGGCGGCGTCCTTCTCCGCATGGACATCCCCCTGCCCCCGCTCGGGCGCAGCGAGGCCGATAGCCGGCAGTTGGCGGAGGGTTGCGGTGGCGATGCATGAGGAACAGCCGGGGCGGGCGGAGCCGGCTGACGAGGTCCCGGTCAGGATCGTGCTCGTCGACGATCACGCGATCCTCCGGCAGGGCCTGCGCTCGCTGCTGGAGCGCGAGCACGACCTGCAGGTCGTGGGCGAGGCCAGTTCTGCCGGCGAGGCGCTGGCCGTCGTCGAGCGGACCCGCCCGGCGATCGTGCTGCTCGACATGAAGCTGTCCCCCGCATCGGACAACGACGGGCTGGGCGTGTGCGCTCGGCTGACCAAACGATATCCTGAGCTCAGCGTGCTGGTGCTCTCCACTTTCGTGGACGACGCGCTGGTGGTCAGCGCCATTCAGCACGGGGCGAGTGGCTTCGTGGTCAAGGACGTCGACACCCTGGAGCTGGTGCGCTCGATCCGCCTGGTCGCCCGGAAGGGGAGCGCGTTCGACTCCCGCTCCGCCGCGGCCATGATGCGGTCGATCCACGCCCCGCAGGCACGCTCACCGCTGACCGGCCGCGAGCTGAACGTGCTGAGGCTGGTCGCAAGCGGCTTGAGCAACCGGGGCATCGGCGCGTACCTGCACCTGTCGGAGACCACGGTGAAATTCCACGTCCGCAACATCATGCGCAAGCTTGACGCGACCAGCCGCGCCGAAGCGGTCTACAAGGCCACTAAGAACGGCCTGGACCTGACGTCCAGCTGAGACCTAGCCGACGGTCAGCACCAGCCAGCCGCCGTGGTGCTCGTGCACCGAGTAGCGGTGGCCGGTGCTGTCGCCCAGCTCACCAAGCTGGCGGAGGTCAATGGTGCGGACATGGCCGTAGGCGGCGGTGGGTTCCTCCTCGAACGGCACGGCGACCACCACCAGACGGCGGGCAACCCGGAGCGCCTCGCAGAGCACGGCGCTACCGTGCTCGGGGCTCACGTGTTCCAGCAGGTGGATCACGCTCACCGTGTCGGCCCAGTCATCGGGCACCGGGATCCGCGCCGCATCGCATACCAGGGTGCTCACTTGCAGCCCGCGCGCGGCGGCCACCGCCTTCAGCAGGCACATGGTGCCGCTGGACAGGTCAGAGGCGGTCACCGTGTTTCCCGGCCTTTCGGCCAGCAGTAGCGGGAGGAAGCCGAAACAGGAGCCAACGTCGAGCACCCGGCCGGCGGGAATGAGCTGCAGTGCGTGCGCAGACAAGGATGCGAACTCGCTGATCGGCGCGCGCCCCAAGCCATTCGCCGCGGCCGGCGCCCGCCAGCACTGCCGGATTCGGGCCAGGGTATTGCCATAGAAGGTGCACCATGCCAGCAGCGGCTCATCAATGCAGGACCGCACGACGCCGGTGAATACCCGCTCGAAGATGTCCGCCCCGGACAGCCAGCCCGGCGCGAACAACTCCTCGGCCAGCATCCCGGCCACTTCGTTGTCGAGCTGGTCGGAACGCAGCCAGTGACTCACCTTGATCCGGTGGCCGTTTTCCCACAGGCAGAAGTGATCGGTGCGGACCATGGGACCGGGGCCTTCGGTTTGGCCATGAGGCGGTTCGGCCCGCAGAACGCTGACGAGATAGTCGTCGTAGCGCCCCCGCTGGCACGGCGCCAGCGGGTCGATGGCCTGCGGGAGCGACCGGATCACAGGCGGCTCGCTCATCGTCCGGTCGCCTCCGCGGAGATCTGCCAGGCTGCCCGCTGGAGCCCGGTGAGATCGGCGACCACTTGGACGCGGCCGCAGAACTCCGCGTAGCGCGGCAGGTCACACGCCCCCAGTCCCCAGGAATACCGGGGTTCGGGAGTCAGCCAGATCGTCTCGCGGACCCTTCGGGTGATCTCCTGGAAAGTGTCCAGCTGGGCGTCGTTGCCGTTGCCTCGCCCGTCTCCGAGCACGATGAGCGTGGTGCGGCGATCGAGCGCGGCGGACTGCTCCGACAGCAACTCGGTGAACGTCGCGCCGTAGTCGGAGCTGGCGTCCACGTCGAGCAGGCCGCCGGCGGGCAACCCGTCGAACACCAGCCCGAGCGCCCGCTCCAGGGGGTGCTCGGCGAACAGCTCGGTGATCTCGACCGGCGAGTCGACGAAGGCGAACGAGCGAGCCTGCGTGAACAGCGACTGCATGCCGTACACCAGGTGCAGCGTGAACCGCGCGGTCGCGCGCACCGACAGCGACACGTCGGCCAGCAGCACCAGCCGTGGCTTGTCCGCGGCACGGCTGGTGGTGACCGGCTGGAACGGGATGCCCTCATAGCGCATGTTCTTGCGCATGGTGCGGCCAGGGTTGACCCGTCCGCGGGGAGTGTTGCGCTGCCGGCTGGTCCGGGCGCCGCGCAGCTGGCGTGCCAGTCTGCGCAGCGCCTCCTCCAGGTCGGCCCGCTCCCGCTCATCGACGGACTCGATCCACGCGCGCTCAGCAATCCGCGCCTCCACATCCGCGCCCGCGAGCTTGTCCAGGTAGCGCCGCAACAGCTCGGGCAGATCATCGATGACGCCAGCCAGCTGCCGGCGCAGCAACGCCAGGGCGCGGGCGTCGATATCCTCATCCGCCGCCTCCAGCCAGCCGAGCAGCACCTCCTGCTGCGCCACTGTCAGCGCGGTGTCGACGCGGTGCCCGGTAGCCGGGGCGAGCTGGCCCGGCAGGCCGGGGTTGTGCAGCCGGTTGGTTTCCAGCTGCACCGAAGCCCCGGCGTCGCGAGCGCCGTCGGCACCCTCCTTGGACAGCACGATCTCGTCCGTCACCGAGGCCAGATCGATCTTGTTCGCTTCCTGGTGCAGGTTGTACTGCTGGGCGAGATCCTCCTGGCGGAAGAAATCCCTGATGTCGGCCGGCTTGCCATGGCTGTGCCCCTGCTGCGGCAGCTCTGACGGCTCTTCGGAGACCGTGAACGACTCCAGCTCGCCGGTGTCGGCGAGGTCGTCGTGCTCATGGCTGTGACCGCGCCCGCCGGAGGGGCCGGAAACCCGGCGCAGCGAGAAGAACGCCGTGAACAGCTCGTCGAACAGCTCGTCGTCACGCCGGTCCTTGATCAGCGTGACGTGCAGGGCCGCGCGCAGCGTATCCCGGCCAGCAAGCACGCCCGGCTGGGCGGCGGCCAGCATGGCATCGGCAGCCTCGGCAACCGACACGCGCACGCCGAACAGCCTCAGCAAGCGCACGAACCGATGCAGGCTGCCTACCACGTGCCCCCCGCTCAGCCGGGCCGGCGGCGGGTGAACGCCGCGAACGACCGGCTGCCCTGGCCTTGCCCGGCCGTCGCGCGGCGGGTTGGGCCCGGGCCCGGGGCACCGTAGTAGCCATCGTCGTGACGGCCGGGCCGGTCCTTGGCCGCACGGGCGGCCTGGCCTTCGGCCGCATCCTCCCCGGAATGCCCGCGCTCGTGCGCGTGCTCGTCATCGTGGCCTTGCCCCTGGCCGTGCCCGTGCCCGTGTTCGTGCCCGTCACCGTGCCCATGGGCACCGCCCGCAGCGGGCAGCTCGCGGTTCGGGTCGACCAGGCGTGGCATTGCCTCCACCGCGCGCTGCATGTCCCGTTCGTACTTCAGGACGACGTTGGCGGTGTCGGCGAGCACGCTTGCGTCGAGTTCGTCGACGCCGAGCACGGTCAGGGTGCGCGCCCAGTCGATCGTCTCGGAGATGCTGGGACTCTTGCGCAGCGGCAGTTCCCGCAGTCCGCGCACCACCTGCACCAGTTGCCGGGCGGCAGCATCGGGCAGCCCGGTTTGCTTGGACCGCAGGATCTCAAGCTCTCTGCTCGCGTCCGGGTAATCGAGGAACAAGTGCAGGCAGCGGCGTTTCAGGGCGGCGGAGAGGTCACGTGTGTTGTTCGAGGTGAGAACCACATAAGGCGGCGTCTTCGCGGTGTAGGTGCCGATCTCCGGGATGGACACCTGAAACTCGCCGAGGCATTCCAGGAACACCGCCTCCAGGGCCTCGTCGGCCC
>DAIRVB010000183.1:0-7841 GCA_036803065.1 Streptosporangiaceae bacterium | reverse complement strand
TTCGAGGACTACACCCGCATCAAGCACGTGATGTCGTCACTGGAATAGCACCGGGGCTCTGGTGTGCGCGGGCCGCTGGGTGGCCTGCCCATAAGATCGGATTGTGCTACCTGACTCTGAGATACGGCGCATCTTGCTCGTCGCCGCCCATCCCGATGACCTGGACTTCAGCGCCGCGGGCACGGTTGCACTATGGACCGACGCCGGGTTCGACGTCACGTACTGCATCGTGACCGACGGCGACGCGGGGGGCTACGACGAGTCGGTACCGCGGACGGACATCGCACCGCTGCGCCGCAAGGAGCAGACGGCGGCGGCCCAGTGCGTCGGCGTCCACGACCTGCGGTTCCTCGGCTACCCGGATGGCAAGGTGGAACCGACCCTGAAGCTGCGCCGGGACATCGCGCGGGTGATCAGGCAGGTCCGGCCCGACCGGCTGGTCTGCCCCTCCGCCGAGCGGAACTACCAGCGCATCGGCGCCAGCCATCCCGATCACCGCGCGGTGGGCTCGGCAGCACTCGACGCGGTCTACCCCGACGCGCGCAACCCGTTCGCGTTCCCCGAGCTTCTCGCCCACGAGGGGCTCGCGGCCTGGACAGTCCCCGAGGTGTGGATCTCGGCGAGCCCGGGTGCCGACCACTATGTGGACATCACCGACACATTCCCCCGCAAGCTCGCGGCGCTCCGGGCGCACGAGAGCCAGACCGGGCACCTGGACGGGCTGGAGGACTTCCTGCGCGGCTGGCTCAGCCGTTCAGCCGCCCAGGGCGGGCTCCCAGAAGGCCACCTCGCCGAGGCCTTCCAGGTCCTCAGCACAGCCTGACGCCGGCCCAGTCCAAACCCCCGGCCCGGCCTGCGGTAAATGTCTCATCAAGCGGGATATCAGCCGCAAAATGAGACATTCACCAGGTGACGCTGATCGGCGTCAGGGCTGGTGCCAGGCCTGTCAGGCGGCTTAGGTTGGCATCACTCGCCACTGCCGTCTCCTGAGGAGTCCGTGCTTAATGACCAGGATCACCGTCACCGTCGACGGAGTCGCTTACGAGGACGACGTCGAACCCCGTTTGCTGCTTGTCCACTACCTGAGGGAAACCGTCGGCAAGACCGGCACGCCCATCGGCTGCGACACCTCCAACTGCGGTGCATGCACCGTCCTGATGGACGGGACCTCGGTCAAGAGCTGCTCCGTCCTGGCCGTTCAGGCGGATGGCAGCAGCGTCACCACCATCGAGGGCCTCGCGAACGGCGAGTGGCACCCGCTCCAGCAGGCGTTCCACGCCGAGCACGCACTGCAGTGCGGCTACTGCACGCCGGGCATGATCCTGGCCTGTGTCGACCTGCTGCAGGACAATCCGCACCCCAGTGACCAGGAGATCCGTGACGGGCTTGAGGGCAACCTCTGCCGGTGTACCGGCTACCAGAACATCGTGAACGCTGTGCGGCGCGTGGCCGAGGCGGGAGTGACGACGCCATGACGACCGAGACGCAGGCACCGGCGGCGGAGAAGGAATTCGGCCGGGCACGCCCCCGCAAGGAGGATGCCCGCCTGGTCACCGGCCAGACGACCTGGACGGACAACCTCGTTCTGCCCGGGTTGCTGCACATCGCCTTTGTCCGCAGCCCGTTCGCGCACGCCCGGATCACCTCGGTGGACGTCAGCGCGGCCCGGCAGATGCCCGGGGTGATCGCCGCGTTCTCCGGCGCGGACTTCGCCGACGAGCAGGGCAGCCTGCCGTGCGCGTGGCCGGTCACGCCCGACATCGTCATCCCCGCCCACCCGCCGATGGCCACGGAGGAAGTCCGCTACGTGGGCGAAGCGGTGGCCTGCGTGGTCGCCAGGGACCGCTACGCGGCCGCGGACGCCGTGTCCGGGGTGGACGTGGAGTACGAGCCGCTGCCGCCGGTGCTCGACATCAGGACCGCGCTGGATGAGGGTTCCCCCCAGGTGCACGAAGCGGGCAACAAGAGCTTCGAGTGGGTGTTCCAGAACGGCGACCTGGACGCGGCGTTCCGCGACGCCCCGGTCATCCTCGAGCGCAACTACCGCCAGCAGCGGCTGATCCCCAGCGCGATGGAGCCGCGCGCCGTGGTCTGCTCGTGCGTGGGCGGTGAGTTCACGCTATGGTCCTCCACCCAGATCCCGCACGTGCTCCGGCTGATGCTCGCCCTGGTCACCGGCGTGCCCGAGCAGAACATCCGGGTCATCGCACCCGACGTGGGCGGCGGTTTCGGCTCGAAACTGCAGGTCACCGCCGAGGAAGTGCTCGCCATGCTGATCGCCCGCAGGCTGGGCAGGCCGGTCAAGTGGACCGAGTCGCGCAGCGAGGGCAACATGACGGTGCACCACGGCCGCGACCAGTGGCAGCGGATCAGGGTCGCCGCAGAGCGGGACGGCCGGCTGCGTGGCCTGTCCGTGGACCTGCTGGCCGACATGGGTGCCTACCTGATGCTGGTCACCCCCGGCGTGCCGCTGCTCGGTGCGTTCATGTTCAACAGCATCTACAAGATGGACGCCTACTCATTCCGCTGCACCGGCGTATTCACCACCAAGATGCCCACGGATGCCTACCGCGGCGCCGGCCGCCCGGAGGCCACCTTCGGCATCGAGCGGACCATGGACGAACTGGCCACCGAACTGGGCCTGGACCCGCTCGAGGTGCGGAAGCGGAACTGGATCACCCACGAAGAATTTCCTTACACAACGATCTCCGGCCTCACTTACGACAGCGGGAACTACGAGGCCGCGACAGCCCGGGCCAGGGACCTGTTCGGCTACGACAAGCTCCGCGAGGAGCAGGCGGCCCGGCGGGCCAGTGGTGACCGGGTCCAGCTTGGCATCGGGGTCTCGACTTTCACCGAGATGTGCGGGCTGGCCCCATCGCGTGTGCTCGGCTCGCTGGCCTACGGGGCCGGCGGCTGGGAAAACGCGTCGGTGCGCATGCTGCCCACCGGCAAGGTCGAGGTGGTCACCGGGTCCAGCGCCCACGGGCAGGGCCACGAGACCGCATGGAGCCAGATCGTCGCGGACCGGCTCGGTGTGCCGTTCGAGGACATCAGGGTGCTGCACGGGGACACCCAGGTCTCCCCGAAGGGCATGGACACCTACGGTTCCCGGTCGCTGACCGTGGGCGGCGTGGCCGTGCTCTCGGCCTGCGACAAGGTCATCGCCAAGGCCAAGGTCATCGCCTCCGCCCTGCTTGAGGCCCCCCCGGAAACAGTGGAGTTCGACGCGGGAACGTTCCGGGCGGCAGGGGGCTCGGGTGCGACCAAGACGATCCAGGAGATCGCGCTGGCCACGTTCGCCGCCCATGACCTACCGGATGGCGTGGAGCCGTCACTCGACTCCGACGCCACCTTCGACCCGGACAACTTCTCGTTCCCGCACGGGACTCACCTGTGCGCGACCGAGGTTGACACCGAGACCGGGATGGTCACCATCCGCTCGTACGTCGCCGTGGACGACGTGGGCACGGTGGTGAACCCCATGATCGTGGACGGCCAGGTGCACGGCGGGCTGGCCCAGGGCATCGCGCAGGCACTGTACGAGGAGGCGGTCTACGACGACGACGGCAACCTGGTGACCACCACGATGGCCGACTACCTGCTGCCGTCAGCCGCCGACCTGCCGCATTTCACCACTGACCGGACCGAGACCCGCTCGACGACCAACCCGATGGGCGTCAAGGGGGTGGGCGAGGCAGGCACGATCGCATCCACGCCCGCGGTGGTGAACGCGATCATCGACGCGCTGCGCCAGTTCGGCGTCCGCGACGTGCCGATGCCGTGCACGCCTGAACGCGTCTGGCGCGCGATCCAGACGGCACAGGGTGGTGACCAGGCCAGTGCGGCTCAGCAACACGAGGCCCGGCAGAGCGACAGGACGCAGGGCAACAGCCCTCAGGGCATCGCGGCGGAAAGCGACGGCGCACAGCAGTCTGGAGGCGTGGCATGATCCCCGCGAAGTTCGACTACGTCCGTCCCGGCACGCTCGACGAGGCCGTCCGGGCGCTGGCCGGCGGCGGCGAGGACGCCAAGGTCATCTCCGGCGGGCAGAGCCTCCTGCCGCTGCTCCGGCTCCGGCTGGCGTATCCGGACCTTCTCGTCGACGTCGGCGCTCTCGACGGGCTGCGCGGCGTCACCGACCAGGGTGACTCGCTGCTGATCGGCGCCAGGACCACGCACTACCAGCTGGTGCATGATCCGCTGGTCGCCGAGCACTGCGGGCTGCTGGCGCAGGCCGCCGGCACGGTGGCTGACCCAGCGGTCCGGCACCGCGGCACGCTGGGCGGCGCGCTCGCGCATGCCGACCCGGCCGGCGATCTCCCCGCGGTAGCGGTCGCGCTGGAGGTCACCCTGATAGCCCGCGGCCCAGGTGGCGAACGAGAGATCGCCGCCCAGGATTTCTTCGTCGACTACCTGACCTCGGCGTTGGGCGCGGACGAGATTCTGACCGGGATCCGGGTGCCGAAGCTCGGGCCAGGATGGGGCTATCGATACGAGAAGTTCCACCGGACGGCGCAGTCCTGGGCCACCGTGGGCGTCGCCGCGCTGGTCAGGCGCTCGAATGGGACGGTGGCCGAGGCCAGGATCGGGCTCACCAACATGGGCCCCGTCCCGGTCCGGGCCCGGGCCGCGGAGCAGGCGGCGGCCGGAGCCGAGGCCAGCCGGGCCGCCCTGCAGGCGGCGGCTGAGCATGCCGACGCGGAAGCGCAGCCGCCCTCGGACCTGCATGGTGCGGCCGACTACCGCCGTCATTTGGCGCGGGTGCTGACCGGCAGAGCATTGGCGGCAGCGTCTAGAGTCTGACGATATGGAACTTGAGCACTCATTTATCGTCCCAGTGCCCCCGGAGCAGGCCTGGGAAGTGCTGCTCGACGTCGAGAGGGTGGCGCCCTGCATGCCGGGCGCCACCATCGACGGCGTGGACGGTGAGGTCATCTCGGGAAAGATCAAGGTGAAGGTCGGGCCCATCGCGCTGACCTATGCGGGCAAGGCCCGGTTCACCGTGAAGGACGAGCAGGCGCGCGTGGTCGTCCTGGAGGCATCGGGCAAGGAGACCCGCGGCACCGGCACGGCGTCGGCCACCGTGCGCTCGACGCTCCAGGACCTCGGCGGCAAGACCCGGGTGACCGTGCATACGACGATGAACATCACCGGGCGGCCAGCCCAGTTCGGCCGTGGTGTCATGGTGGAGGTAGGGGGAAAGATCATCGAGAAGTTCGCCGCCAACCTGGCCGCGCAGCTAGCCACCGGCGGCCCGGCCGCGCAGCCGGCCACAGACAGCACCGCCGCGCAGCCGGCCACAGACAGCACCGCCGCGCAGCCGGCCACGGACAGCCCGGCCGCGCAACTGGCCACGGACGACCAGTCCGCCGATGCGCCGGCCGTGTCCGCGCCGCCGACCAGCAGCGAGCTCGCCGCCGCCGCGGCGGCGAGGAACGGTTCGGTCCCCGGGGAGGAGTACTCCGGCGATGCCATGGGCCTCCCGATCGAGGAGCTGAATCTCCCCGTCCGCTCGTACAACAGCCTCCGCCGCGAAGGCGTGCACACGGTCGGGGCACTGGCGTCCCGTAACGAGAAGGACCTGCTGGCCATCGACGGCCTCGGCCCGCAATCGGTCAAGGAGATCAAGCAGCGGCTGGCCGATCACGGACTCGCGCTGGGCGAGCCCAGTGCGCCACCAGCCGCCGCGGGCGTGGGCAACGCTGCGGGCGCTGGTCGCGCCGCGGCGGCCAGCGCCGCGACGCCTGATCTTTCAGCACCTGATCATTCGGGACCTGATCATTCACCACGGGACCGCAACGGGTTCCTGCCGCCGCCTGCCGCCCGGCCCGCGGATGAGGATTCGATCGACCTGCTGAGCGTGGCCGGGCTGCCCGTGCTCAAGCGTGCCCTGCCGGGGGTCGGCATCCTGGTCGGCCTGCTGCTCCTGCTCGGCCTGCGGTCCCGCCGCAAGCGGCGCAGGGCGCGGGCGGCCGGAGCCTGAGCGTCACAACGACACCAAATGGCGCTTTGGTGCTGCTCTGATGACACCAAATGTCGCCTTGGTGTCGTTGGAGGTGGCACGGCTAGGGTGAGTTCGTGACAGGGTTCTCCACCGGCAGGTCCGGCGCGGAGGAACTCGACGCGGCCGACCCGCTGGCCCGGTTCCGGGATCGCTTCGTCCGCGCGGATCCCTCGCTCATCTACCTGGACGGCAACTCCCTGGGCATGCTGCCGGAGGTCACGGCGCGGCGCATCAGCGAGGTGGTCGGCCAGGAGTGGGGCGCCGGGCTGATAAGTTCCTGGGCCCACTGGATGGACCTGCCGCAGCAGGTGGGCGACCTGCTCGGCCGCCACCTGCTGGGCGCGGCACCAGGCCAGGTGGTGATCGCCGACTCGACCACGGTGAACCTCTACAAGCTGGCCTGGGCGGCGCTCGACGACCGGCCAGGCAGGCACGTCATCGTGACGGACGACGACAACTTCCCGACCGATCGCTATGTGCTGGAGGGGGTCGCCGGGCAGCGCGGGGCCCAGTTGCGGCTCATCCACACCGACATGGACGACGGGGTGAGCGAGCAGGCGGTCCGCAGCGCTGTCGGGGCGGACACCGCACTGGTCAGCCTGTCGCATGTGGCCTACCGGAGCGGCGCGCTCGCGGACATGGCCGCGCTCACCGCCGTGGTGCACGACGCGGGCGCGCTGGTGCTCTGGGATCTGTGCCACTCGGTGGGCTCGGTGCCGGTGGAACTGGACTCCTCCGGCGCGGACCTGGCGGTCGGCTGCAGCTACAAGTACCTCAACGCGGGCCCGGGCGCGCCCGCCTTCCTGTACGTCCGCGAGGGCCTGCAGGAACGGCTGCGCCAGCCGGTGCAGGGCTGGTTCGGGCAGCGGGATCAGTTCGCGATGGGGCCTGGCTACGATCCCGCCCCCGGAATCGCCCGCTTCCTCAGCGGCTCACCCAACGTCATCGGCACGGTCGCCGTCGAGGAAGGCGCCCGGCTGCTCGGAGAGGCTGGCATCGGGGCGTTGCGGGCCAAGGGCATGCTGCTCACCGACTACCTGATCACCCTGGCCGACGCGTGGCTGACCCCCCTGGGCTGCGTGCTCGCGTCGCCGAGGGACGCCGGGCGCCGCGGCTCGCATGTCAGCCTGCGCCATCCGGAAGCCTGGCGGATCAGCCAGGCCCTGATCCAGGCGGGAGTGGTTGGCGACTACCGCACACCCGACCGGCTCCGGCTCGGCCCCGCCCCGATCAGCACCCGGTTCACCGATGTCTGGGATGCCCTGAATACGACCAGGGAGATCATCGAATCCCAGGCGTACGAGCAGATCCAGGGCGAGCCCGCACGGGTCACCTGACTCCCCACGGGAACTTCCGGCCCGAGCCCGCGCAGGTCACCTGACCCGCCGCGAGGCTTCTGGCCCGAGCCCGCGCGGGGCGCTGACCCACCGTCCGCCGGAGCGGCGATCAGTCCGGCAGCAGGCCCGCCACCAGCAGCGACGGGATCACTTCTACCGGGAACGGCCTGCTGGCGGCGAAGGACTCATCACCCGCGACGTGCGCGACCTCCTCATAGCGTCCGTCACGCAGCTCGAACGCGATGAGTTCCGGTTTGTCCACATCGGGGACGACGATCCAGTAAGCGTCGATGCCGAACCGCTCGTAGACGGCCTTCTTGATGTTGAGGTCGACCAGCGCGGTGCTCGGCGACCGCACCTCGACCGCGAGCAGCGGCGGCTCGGTGATCCTCACACCGCCGATGTGCTCGAAGCGAGCCACGACGACATCCGGGATCAACTCGGTTTCCATGGACATCCGCACCCCGGGCCCCGGAAGCACCCGCACCCCTCTGGGG
>DAIRVB010000182.1:0-7846 GCA_036803065.1 Streptosporangiaceae bacterium | reverse complement strand
GCCGCGCCGTGGTCAGCACGCTGGTGCACCAGGTGGAGGGGCTGACCGTCGCGCCGGAAGAGCTCCTGTTCGAGCCCGAGCTGGTGGTGCGCGGCTCGACCGCGCCGGCCTCCAGCCGGCCCGCTGCCGGGTAGCCAGCCTGGTCGCGCGGGTACGCTGCGTCCATGGTGGCCAGCCCAGAACTCACCAGGGCGCGTGAGGCCGAGGTCGGCGGCCTCACGGTGCGGCGGCTTCTGCCGCTGCGGCACCGCCGCACGGTAGGCGCCTGGTGCTTCGTGGACCACTACGGGCCAATGTCGGTCGACGGGGTGACCGGGATGCAGGTGCCAGCGCATCCGCACATTGGTCTGCAGACCGTGACCTGGCTGCTCGACGGCGACGTGCTGCACCGGGACAGCCTCGGCACCGAGCAAATGATCCGGCCCGGCCAGCTCAACCTGATGACTGCTGGTCACGGGATAGCGCACTCCGAGGAATCCCCCGACGGCCACGACCCTGGCCTGCACGGCGTCCAGCTCTGGCTGGCGCTGCCCGATGCGGCCCGGGAGATGGCGCCGGCCTTCGAGCACCACGCGGACCTGCCCGCGCTCGGCCTTGACGGCTTCGATATCACCGTGTTCGTCGGCTCGCTGGCCGGTAACGCGTCCCCGGCGACAGTGCATTCCGCGATCGTCGGTGCCGAGATCGGCGCACGCCGCCACGCCGAGACGCGGATCCCGCTGCGGCCCGGGCACGAGCACGTGATCTTCGTGGCGCTGGGGGCAGCGGCGGCCGACGGGGCCACCCTGGCCCCCGGCACACTGCTGTACCTCGGTACCGGGCACGAGCGGGTTACCCTGGCCGCCGCGGAGGGCAGCAGGATCTTCCTGCTCGGCGGCGAGCCCCTCGGCGAGCCCGTGCTGATGTGGTGGAACTTCGTGGGGCGCACGGCGGACGACATCGCCGCGGCGGCCGCGGACTGGGACCACGGCATCCGTTTCGGGAAAGTCACTGGCTCGGCCGGTGAGCCGATCCCGGCGCCACCGCTCGACCCGGCACGCCTGGCCCGGCGGCTCGCCCGGTGAGGTCCACCCGCAGGTAGCGCCGTTCAGGACTCCGGGGAAACGGCGGCCGGGCCGCAATAATGAGCGGTTCGCGGACCGGCCAGTAATAAATGTCATAAGGCAGCCTTAATTCATGCACCGGACGTCCGGCTACAAAGCAAATGTTTTGTCAAGCCGCCGCCGGCCGCCAGATGAATAGCGGCCGAACTCTAAGTGATACGAGACTTGGCGTGGCCCGGAAAAATCTGCTAACGTCCCGACCTAACAAGGCGCTGGCAATGGTACAAATCGTTTTAATGGTACATCAAAGACAAGCCTCAATCTTAGGGGAGCTAAGGAGATTCTCCGTTTTAGCAGGAACTTTGGCGAGGTTGATTCACCTGCTCGGCATGGGGGACTCGGTGGGCGGCAGGGCGCGGGGCGACATTAGCGTAATCGCGCCCCGCTCGGCCAGAAGTGCATTCGTGACGGAAATGCCCGCGACCGCCAGAGGCACGGCTAGCCGTCCACCCGCCGACCCTTTTGCGTTGCCTCCTGGCGGTATCTGGCGCGCCCGGGCACCCGTCAGAACCCCGGTATTGCTCAACAACCATGATCCGCGCACCGCAGCCGTGTCCCGGCGAGCGGATAGCGTCTTACCGCCTGGGGGCAGAATCTCAATGCGCATCGACCCGGCCTCGCCTGTTGGCGACGTGAGCTTCGAGCCTGGCTATCCGCTGGGGATGGCGGATAGCCACGGCGACAAAGACACCGGGAACGCCCGGCCTGTTGACCTCAATAGCGCCGCGAACGGGGACCGGCCGCAGCTGACCGTGGTCATCCCCACCCGCCCCGGGGAACACGGTGTCGCGGAGCTCGTCGAGCGCCTCGGGCCTGAGGTGGCACCGATGCACGCCGAGATCATCGTCGTGCTCGACGGTGACGGCATGAGCCTGGACGCGCTGGCCTTCAGCGCCCAGATGTGCCCCGTCCCGGTACGGCTGCTCTGCCTGCCCAGGGTCGGCCGCGGCGCGGACCGCAGTCAGGCCGTCCTGGCCGGTACCCGGCATGCCCGCGGCGCCTGGGTACTGGTGATGAACGCCGGCCCGCAGCACCCGCCGAACGCCGCCGTGGTGCTAGCGAGCACGGCGCTGCGGCACAACTCCGACATCGTGGTGGGCACGCGTTTCGCGGGCCGCACGCCACCAGAGGACCGCGCTGCCGGGAGCGCGCTGGCCGCGCTGGCCGCCCGGCTGGTCAAGACCACGTTCCCGCGCCGCCTGGCCATGGTCAGCGACCCGCTGAGCGGGCTGTTCATGTTCCGCACCGCCGCCGTGGACGCCGACCGGCTCAGCCCGGCGGCGTCCCGGATCCTGCTGGAGATCCTGGTCCGGCATCCGGCTACCAGGGTTACCGAGGTCGCCTACCGGGCGCCCGAGCGGCCTGCGGGACAGTCCAGGGGAGCGCTGCGCAAGGGGGCCAGATTCCTCGGCCACCTGGCCCAGCTGCGCCTCACCCGGCTGGCCAGGCAGCTGTGCGAACGGCCCGCCACACCCCTGAGCGGGCTGTTCCAGATGCTGCGGATGATCGGTTTCGGGCTGATCGGCCTCAGCGGCCTGGCCATCAACACCGGCGCACTGTGGCTCTTCTACGGCATCTTCGGCTGGAACGACCTGCTGTCGGCAGCCCTGGCCACGCAGGTGTCCACGGCGTGGAATTTCGCCGGCGTGGACACCCTCATCTACCGCAAGCGCTCAACTGGTTCGCGGGCCCGCCGGGCGATCAGCTTCTTCGTGATGAACAACGTGCTGATGCTGGTGCGACTGCCGTTCCTGGCGGCGCTGGTCGGGGCGGGGTTCACGGTCCCCATCAGCAACCTCATCACGCTGGCCTCCCTCTTCATCGTCCGGTTCCTGCTGAGCGACCGGGCGATCTACGGGCCGGCCGGCTCCGGGCCGGTGCGCGATCCGGTGCGGGTGCTGGTCGACACCGTGCGGCCCGAGGTCGCGGCCGGGCCCGGTTCCGCCAGGCATCCCACTGCTGTCGCAGCAGGCCGCAAGCGGCCCCGGTACCTGGACTTCCGCTACGACGTGGCGGGCGTGGTGACCATCGGGTCCCAGATCATGCTCCCCGAACTGGAATTCTTCCGAGCCCAGTGGGTGTCCGACAGCGACGTGGACATCGCGGTGCGGGTGGGCGATGTGGGCGGCGCCGCACCGCGGCGGCGTGCCGCCATGACCGAGTACGCCGACCCCACCGTCATCCGCTATGAAGAGCACCTGGGCCGCCTCGGCGCCAACTTCCGCGTGTACCTCGGCGACCGCATCTCGATAGAGGTGGGGCCGCTGCTGGCGCATTCGGAGCACGTCGTCTACACCAACATCCTTGAACCCCTGCTGCGGTTCGTCATGGCCGCCAAGGGCCGGATGCTGCTGCACTCGGCCTGCGTCGAGATCAACGGCGTCGGCGTGATGCTGTCGGCGCTGACCGACACCGGCAAGACCGGGACCGTGCTGCGGCTGCTGCGCGAGCACGGCGGCCGCTTCCTGTCCGACGATATGACCGTCGTGGACGCCGGCGGCAACGCGTGGTGCTTCCCCAAGCCGATGACGATCAGTGCGCACACGCTGCGCGCGGTCCGGGCCGACGACCTTACCCGCGGCGAGTGGCGCAGGCTGCAGATCCAGAGCCGTCTGCACTCCAAGGGCGGTCGCTCCATCGGCATCGCGCTGTCCCGGTTCAACCTGCCCATCATGGGGATCAACGCCCTCACCCAGATGCTCATCCCGCCGCCGAAGTACAGCGTTGACCGCCTCATCCCGTGCCGGATGACGAGCGCGACCCGGGTCAGGGAGCTGTTCATCATCGAGCGCGGCACCCCCCGCCTGGTCGACCTCGACCGGAAGAGCGCGCTCAACCAGCTGATCGTCAACACCGACGACGCCTATGGATTCCCGCCGTTCCGCTATCTCGCCCCGGCGATCAGCATCGGGGGGCTGAGCTACCAGCAGCTTCGGACCGCTGAACGGGAGATCCTGGCCAGTTTCCTCAGCAACGTGCGGGTCCGGGCGCTGGCATCGAACACCTTCAGCTGGGCCGATGAGATCTCCCGCCTCATCGACACCGACGCGCAACCTTCATCCGGCCCGCACGACCTCGCGGCCGGCACTGTCAGAGCGGGGACGTGGCCTCGCTGGGGCGAGCCGGCCATCCCTGGGAGGTACGCGTGAGTTCACGGCATGTGCTGCTGCACCCGGTCACCTCCGCGGCGAAGGAACTGGGCGCTGCCCCCTCCTTTCCCGATACCGGGCCCGGTGACGTCCCCTCCCCTGGGCTGCTGGCCACCGGCAGAGACCGGCGCTGGCTGTTGTCGACCGCCGGGCCGCTGGCGGCCATCCTGGTCATCGCGCTCTTCTTCCGGTTCTGGCAGCTTGCCGCGGTCGGGTTCAACGGTGATGAAGCGGTGTACACGGGAACCGCGGCGTCGCTGGCCGGTGATCACGCACTGAGCACCCTGTTCCCGGTATTCCGCGCGCACCCGTTGCTGTTCCAGACCCTGCTGTCGGTCGTGCTGCGCCTGCACGAGACCGACTGGACCGCACGGGCGTTCGCAGCCATGATCGGCGCCGCCGCTGTGGGCATGACGTTCCTGCTGGGCAGGCGGCTGTACGGACGGGGCGCAGGCCTGCTCGGCGCGCTTCTGCTCGCTGTCATGCCGTACCACGTGATCGTCAGCAGGCAGGTGCTGCTCGACGGGCTGATGACGCTGTGCGCGACCGCGGCGCTCTACTGCGTGGTCCGCTATCTGCAAGACGGCGCCCCGGGCTGGCTGATCGCCGGCGGTGCCGCGATGGGCGCAGCGATCCTGTCCAAGGAGACGAGCGTCGTCCTGCTGGGCGGCCTTTACGCGTTCTTCGCCCTGACGCCCCCGGCGCGGATGCGGATCAAGCATCTCCTTCCCGCCGCAGGGATCATGGTGGCGGAAGTCGCGGTGTGGCCGATCTCGCTGCGCCTTTCCGGCCAGGGCCAGACGGGACAGAACTACCTGCTCTGGCAGATGTTCCGGCCGCCGAACCACGGGACCTGGTTCTACCTCACCGTGCTGCCGTGCTGGATCGGGGTGGCCGTGCTCGCGGCCGCGTTCGGCGGCCTGATCTGGCTGCGGCGCGAGACGACCTGGCGGGAGCGGCTGCTGATCAGCTGGCTCGTCATACCGGTGATCTTCTTCACCCTCTGGCCGGTCAAGGGCTTCGAGTACCTGCTCCCGGTGACGGTGCCGCTGGCGATCCTGGCCGGCCGGACGCTGGCCCACCCGCTCACCCTGCCTGGCGGCGGGTGGCTGTGGCGCCGGTGGTGGCGGCCGGGCGCGGCCATGGCAATACTGACCGCGATCACCGTGGGCAGCCTCGTGGTGTCCAGCTGGGACCGCGTCGAACCCTCGGCCAGCAGCAGCTTCCTGGCGGGCAGCGGCGGCCTGAACGGCGGTAGGCAAGCGGGCGACTGGGTCGCCCGCAATGCCCCGCGCGGCGCACGACTGCTGGCCATCGGCCCCTCGGTGGCGAACGTCCTGGAGTTCTACGGCCGCCGCCCGGTGTCCGCCCTGTCCGTGAGCCCCAACCGGCACGACCGCAACCCCGCCTACTCCCCCGTGCCCAACCCTGACAGGGCGTTGCGGGACGGCGTGTTCCAGTACGTCGTGTGGGACTCCTACACCGCGGCCCACAGCCCGTTCTTCGCGGATGAGGCGCGCCGGCTGGCCAGCAAATTCCATGGTGTGGCCGTCTTCACCTCCTCCGTCAGCGTCCGGGCGTCCTCCGGGCGCGGCGTCGTCGAACCAGTTGTCGTCATCTACGAGGTGCACCCATGAGGTTCCGGGTTCCCGCCACGGTCGCCCTGGCCGCGGCGACCGCCGCCATCACGTCCCTCGGGCCGGCCGCGGCGGCCAGCCCGCAGCCGTTTGAAGCACGGGCTTTTGAAACACGGGCCCCCGAAGCACGGGCTGCCACCACGACCCCGATCAAGCACTTCATCTTCCTCATGCAGGGGGGACGCACCTTTGACAACTATTTCGGCAGCTATCCGGGTGCCGACGGGCCGCCCTCCGGCACCTGCCAAGCCATGATGGCGGGCAGGCCGAAGGACGGATGCGTGAGGCCATTCGTGCTGTCTGGAATCCAGGCCCCGCCGCTGAACGCAAGCGGAACCGTCGTCAGCCGGCAGTACAACGATGGTGCGATGAACGGCTTCGTTTCCGCTTACCAGGAGGAGGGGCGCAACGGAACCTTGGCGATGGGCTTCTACAACCGCCGGGAACTTCCCTTCTACTGGAACACCGCGAGCAATTACGTACTGTTCGACCATTTCTTCTCTTCGGCGCTGCAGGGCACCCGTGTCAACAGGTCCTACTGGGTCTCGGCCGCGCCACCGCCCGGCGGTGGACAGCAGATCCCGGCTGGCGGTTACGGCAGTCAGCTGACGATTTTCGACCGGCTGCAAGCGGCCGGCATCAGCTGGAAGTTCTATGTTCAGGACTACAACTCGAATGCGACGTACCAGACGGCGCCGGCGGCCGGCCCCAACACCCAGACGGTCCGCGTTCCACTGCTGAATTACGCCCGGTTCGTCGATGATCCCGTGCTGCGCAAGCACATCGCCGGGATGGGCCAGTACTACAAGGACATCGCGGACAGGACACTGCCCGCGGTGGCGTACATCGCCAGCGCGTCGGATGACGAGCGGTCCGGGCGATCGATCCCGGCCGCACAGGACATGATCCACAACCTGGTCACCCAGCTCATGCAGAGCCGCTACTGGGACAGTTCGGCGCTGATGTGGTCCTACGACGGATCCGGCGGCTGGTATGACAACGTCGCCCCGCCACGCGCCGGGTCGGCCCAACTCGGGTTGCGGGTGCCAGCGCTGCTGATCAGCGCGTACGCCAGGAAGGGCCAGGTCAATCACACGGTCCTCGATTACACCAGCGCGCTCAAATTCATCGAGCGCAATTGGCGGCTCGCCCCGCTGACGTCGCGGGATGCCCGTGCGACGAGCCTGGCCAGCGCCTTCGACTTCGCCGCGGCGGCACGGCCGCCCGTCATCATGCCGGTCACGTCCACTCAGGCCGGCGTCGCCCGGCCGCAGCGGGTGGCGTCACGGGGGGCGATCTACAGCCTCTACGGAGCGGCCGCCGCGGTGGCGCTGCTGCTGTTCGTCCTCGCCGCCATGGCGTCCGCGCAGACCGCCAAGCGCCGGCTCGCGATGATCCCGGCCGCCCGGCGGCCGGACCGCGCCCTGGAACTCGACCAAGGGCCCGACCTCAACCCCGCCCCGCCAGCGGGCAACGCTGGCTTCGACCTCGACCCCGGCCCGCCGGGTGAGACCGTGCCGGAACCAGGGCGCGCATCCGATCCGGGGACGGCACCGGAAGTGAGGATCCCATGAGGGGACGACAACTGCGCCGGGCAGTCCTGGTCGCGGCGACCGCGGCGCTGGGATGCCTGCTCGTCGCTCAGTTCAGCCAGTTGACGCGGGGTGTCCCGGTCAGCCAGGCGGCGCTGGTCGCGCGGGTCGACTGGCCGCCCCCGGACGCGACCGCGCCATGGTTCCCTGACCCGCATCAGCACTGGCACGGGGGAGGGTACGGCGGCGGATCCGGCAGCGGGTACGGCGGCTGGGACAGCGGTGGGTACGGCGGCGGATCCGGCGGCTGGGACGGCAGTGGGTATGGCGGCTGGGACGGCAGTGGGTACGGCGGCGGATCCGGCGGCGGATCCGGCGGCGGATCCGGCGGCGGGCACCGGCACTGGTACCAGTACTGGCCAGGG
>DAIRVB010000181.1:6393-7879 GCA_036803065.1 Streptosporangiaceae bacterium | reverse complement strand
GGTCGATGGACCTCAGCTCCTCGACCAGGCGGTTCTCCTCCTCGTACAGGCGGGCATGGCGGAGGCCTCGCCCGAGGTCGGCCGCTATCGACTCCACCGCGTCGACCTCGGCATCCGTCCACGGATGATCGGCCCGCAGCCGCTCGGCGGTGATGACCCCCAGCATCTCGGTGCCGACCCCGAACGGGGTGACGAGATGCGACACCACGCCGGCCTGGCGCAAGGCGACACGTATCTCTGGTTCGAGCTGTTCGCCTTCCGGGCCGCCCACATCCTGCGTCACCGCACTGGACTGGGTCCTGAGCAGGTCGTCCAGCGCCCGGATCCTGCTCGGGGGGAAATTTTGCAGGAAACTGTTCGAAAACAGCCCGTCATGATCATGATCCTGGCCCTCCGGCGTCCCTAGCGCCCCGTCCCGCGTCACGTACAGGGACACGACATCGGCGTCCAGAGTCTCCGTGAGGGCGGCGCGCGCCGCGCGGATGACGTCATCGGCGTGCAGATGCTCCCGGATCAGGAAGCCTGTTTCCCGGGCCATCGCGCGCAGCCTGTTGCTCTCGGCCTCCGCCCGGCGCAACTGGTCACTCTCGTCGGCCAGGGCGTTGACCGCGCGGGCGACGTCCTGGATCTCCGCCGGCCCGGATGCCTGGATGCGGGCATCGTGGTCACCCGCGGTGAGCCGGTTGACGGTCGCGGTGAGGCGGCGCAACGGCCCCAGAGTGCGGCGCACCGTGCCCGTCGCGATGGCCAGCCCGAGCCCTATCGCGACGGCCAGCGCGCCCGCGCTCCAGGCCAGGCCGACACTGAGGGCATTCTTACTCTGCCGGATGAGGCGGTTGACCGTGTCGTTGACATCCGCCGCCATGGCGGCGTTGGCCGCCTTGAACCTCTCGCTCGTGGCCCACGCCTGGTCGGTCCGCGCCGTGTCCCCCGCCGTGTAGGCCGGGTCATCGACGATCTTGTTCGCCAGCGTGAACCACTCCGTGCCCGCCCGGGCCTGCGTGTCGATGAGACCTCGCTGGCCGGGTTGCGCGTAGCGCCGCACGAAGACCAGATCGTTAGCGAAATCGGCGCCGTCGCCGTCGTATTCGCTCAGGAAGCGGTGCTCGAACGTGAGCTGGTAGTTGGCCACAGCCACCTGGCCATCCGCGAAGTCGTTATCGAGCTGGGCGACGTAATGCCGCAGGACGTAGATCTGGTCGTTGAGCTGCCTGCTGGCCCCCCCTTGGTGAGCGAACCCGGCGTAGATGATCGCGCCCACACCAGCGAGCAGGATCACGAAGAGGGCAAAGCCCGTCCGCAGCCGGCCGCCGATGGAGCTTGGCCGCCTCATATCCGCTGGCCTCCGTCTCCACCTCTGCGCATAGCGGTAACCAGTAGTTACATATAACGTACCCTTCGTAATCAAACCCAGACGTGGCCGGGGCCGGCCGAGTCGTGGCAAGCTCGGCAGTATGACCAACCCGATCGACGATTCGGCCCGTGA
>DAIRVB010000181.1:0-6293 GCA_036803065.1 Streptosporangiaceae bacterium | reverse complement strand
CGAGTCGTGGCAAGCTCGGCAGTATGACCAACCCGATCGACGATTCGGCCCGTGATACCGAGCACCGCGATACCGAGCACCGCGATACCGAGCACCGCGATACCGCGCCCCGTGATACCGAGCACCGCGATGTCGCGCACGCTCCCGCACCGTCCGCTGACGAGGTCGCGCACGGCTACGCGCCGCCGCCCGAGGCTGGGCGCACCCTCGTCGCGGTGTTCGCCTCCCCGGTAGCCGGGTACCTGCTGCGCTACGGGCAGGACGCCGGCTTCCGGCCGGTGCTGGTCGAGCCCGACCCGGAGCGCGCCCGGGCGGCAGGCGGACCTGGCGTCACCGTGGTCAGCAGCGCCGACGGGTACCTTGACGGCACCGCCGACGTCGTGCTGACCGACCACCACCGGCCCGAACTGGGCATCGTGCTGCGTGACGCGCTCGCCAGCGAGGCACGCTGGGTGGGCATCATGGGCAACCCCCGGCATCCGGCGCCGCACATCCCGGCGCTCACCGCGCTCGGCGTGCCGCCCAGCGAGATCGCGCGGGTACACCGGCCGATCGGACTGAACATCGGCTCACGGACACCGGCCGAGATCGCCGTGGCCACCCTGGCCGGACTGATCGCCGACCGCAACGGCCGCCCCGGCGGGTTCACTCACTGATCAGTCCTTGATGGCGCCAGCGGTCACCCCGGCCGCGACGTGGCGCTGCGCGACGACGAGCAGGATGGCCGCCGGGATCGACGCCAGGACCGCTGTGGCCATGATCGCGTTCCATTGCTGGTTGTTGTTGCCGATGTAGTGGTAGATGCCCAGGGTGATGGGCTGGTGACTGCCGCTGGCGTCGAGGGTGGTGGCGAAGATGAAATCCGACCAGGCCCACAGGAACGCGAACAGGGAAACAGTGACGATCGCGTTCCGGCTGAGCGGGATGACGATCGACCAGAAGGTGCGCAGGACGCCGGCGCCGTCGATTTTCGAGGCCTGCATGAGTTCCTCGGGGATGCCGGTCATGAATGCCATGAAGATCAGGACCGCGAACGGGACGGCGATGGTGGAGTCGGCCAGGATCAGGCCGGGGAGGGTGCTGAGGAGGTGGACGCGCAGGAAGATGACGTAAAAGCCCATCGCCATGATGATCGCCGGGATCATCTGGGCGATGACCAGCGCGAACCGCAGCATCCCGCCGCCGCGCGGGCGCAGTTTGGCCAGCGAGTACCCGGCCGGGGCGGCCACGACGAGCGTCAGCGCGACGGTGCCCAGCCCAACGGCCAGGCTGGTGGCGAGGTAGGGCAGTTGCTGGTGCAGGACGAGGACGTACCCCGCCAGCGTGCCGTGCACCGGGAACAGGTTCGGCGGGGTTTTGCGCATGTCCTGGGTGCGGGTGAACGACACGTTGATCATCCAGTAGACGGGGAACAGCATGACCGCGGTCAGCACGACACCGAGGGCGGTGTGCCACCAGGTCTTGTGCCGGGTCACTGGGTCTCGCTGCGGCGCTGGACGCGGAGATAGAACAGCCCGGCGGCCAGGGCCATCACGATCAGCAGGTTCCCGACCGCGGCGGCGGGCCCGAACGCGGGCAGCAGGTTCCCGAATCCCAGCTGGTAGGACCAGGTGGCAAAGGTCGTGGAGGCATCCACCGGGCCGCCCCTGGTCATGATCCAGATGATGTCGAACACTTTCAGCGTGTAGATCAGCCCGAGCAGCAGGGCGATCGCCGAGACTGGCCGCAGCAGCGGGAACGTGACCCGCCAGAACGTCTGCCAGCGGCCCGCGCCGTCGATCGCCGCGGCCTCATGGATACCACCGGGGATGGCTTGCAGGCCGCTGTAGAGGATGACCAGGTTGAACGGGATACCGATCCAGATGTTGGCGATAGTCACCGACGCCAGCGCCCAGTGCGGCGAGGTCAGCCAGTTCACCGGGCCCACCCCGATGAAATGCGCCGCGTAGTTGATGACCCCGGCTTCGCTGTCGAGCATCCACGACCAGGTGGACGCCGAGACGATCAGCGGCAGCAGCCACGGCACCAGGAACAGCGCCCGCAGCACCCCCGAGAGCCGGAAATGCCGGGCGAAGAACACCGCCAGCGCCATCCCGGCCGCGAACTGGAACACCAGCGACACCCCCGTGAAAACAAGCGTGTGCTCCAGCGCCGGCACAAACGTGGGATCACGGAAGTCGGCCAGGTAGTTGGCGAACCCGGTGAACGGCGCGCCGCCCTGCACGAACGACTGGACCGTGTAGTTCTTCAGGCTCAGGTCAATGTTGCTGTACAGCGGGTAAGCGTAGAACAGCAGCAGGTACGCGGTCACTGGAAGCAGGAACGCCCACGCGGCCCACTGGTCCTTACGCCGCCGCGCCCGCCGGCGGGAAGACCGGGCCGCTGGCGGGACGGCCTGGGCCGTCCCGCCAGCGCCGTGCCCGGCGCCCCGCACCTGCGCCGGCGTCACCGCCGCCTGGCCTGTTTCCCGGTTGATGGCCGGCGCCTACTTCTTCGTGCCGGCCGCGGCCTGCGCGGCCGCCAGCGCCGCCTGCGGTGACTTCGTCCCGGTCAGCGCGGACTGGACCGCCGTCCACATCTGCTGGGAGATAACCGGGTACCTGGTGCCCAGGTTCGCCGCGGTCCGGCCCTTCGCCGCCTGGACCGCGGCGATCCACACCGTCAGGGCCGGGGTCTTCGCCGCCTGCTCCTGCTGCACCGCGGCCGTCGGCGCGATGTAGGTCAGCGTCGAGTCCGTCGCATACGAGTTACCCGCACTGGTCAGGCACTTCACGATCTTCTCCGACGTGGCATACGTCGCGGTGTCCTTCTGCACCGGGACAGTCACGAACTCCCCGCCCAGCGGCGCGGGGGCAGAACCGCCACCCGGGGCCGGTATTGGGATGATCCCGTACGGGAAACCGGCCTTCGCGGCGTTGCCGAGCTGCCAGGTCCCGTTCTCGCCGAAGGCATACTTGCCGGTCGCGAACTCC
Organism: Streptosporangiaceae bacterium; assembly: GCA_036803065.1. GTDB lineage: Bacteria > Actinomycetota > Actinomycetes > Streptosporangiales > Streptosporangiaceae > JAWWPY01. Next base: position 3,321 of record DAIRVB010000181.1, on the reverse strand, counting down.
TGCCAGCTCGTCGTCTGCGTATCGTTGATCACCGAATTCGGCGCGTACCCTTTCTTCACCCAGTCCGTCCACAGCGCCAGCGCCGACACTCCCGGCGCCGAATCCAGCTTCGTCAGCTGCCCACCCGCACCCCAGAACCAGGGCAGGAACTGGAAACTGCCTTCCTCGGTCCCGATCGCGGAAAACGTGATGCCGTGATCCCCCGCCGCCTTCGCCTTGGCCAGCGCAGCGGTCAGCGACGCCCAGTCCTTCACCGACGCCACATCGATACCAGCCTTGGCCAGAACAGTCTTGTTGTAGTACAGGGCCAGGGTGTTCGAGCCGATGGGGATGCCGTAGGTCTTGCCGTTAAGCTGCCCCGCCGCGAGCAGGTTCGGCAAAATCGCCGACGTATTGACACCCGTCTGAGCCGTCGTCGTCAGCACGCCCGCACTCGCGAGCGTCGAGACCACCGGATTATCCACGATCAGCACATCAGGCGAATTACCCTGCTGCGCCGCCAGCAGCACCTTGCCCGTCAGCGCCGTCGTGTCAAAACCAGTCCGCTGAACCTTCACCCCCGCGCTCTTACCGCAGGCAGCCAGCAGGTTCACCCAGGCTGACCCAGCGGCGAATTGCGGATACGGATCCCAGACTGTGTATGTGGTGGGGGCACTTGCGCTGGTGCTCTTACCCGACGAGCAGGCGGCCACGCCACCGGCCACCGCAAGCGCGAGCACGACGCTGCCGATACTCCGCAGTCTCCTGGTTTTCGTAGTCACAGCCCGAACCTTGGTTTGTCTAGTGCGCCATTGCATATGAATACCTCTCAGATTGAAGAACCCTGCATCCAGACCCGCATGGCCCGGCCGTCGCGGTTGTCCCAGTGCAGATAGGGGACCGCGATCGCGGTGGTTGGATCAGCGGCCGCGCCATCGCTGGGTAGCGCTGTATTCGGTATCGGTGGGTTAGGTATCGACGTGTAAGGAAGCCCGTCGGGCCGCGCGGGCGGCGAAGCAACCGCACTGGCCTCGATAAAGACGGTGTGCCCGACACCGGGCACGGTGTCCTCGCGCTCAAGCAGAGCGCCAGGAACGATGGTGAGGTCATCGACGGCCGTCCCGGCCGGCTGGTCGGCCTGCTCGAAGCAGTACACGAGGGGCCCTCGCTCGACGGCTACCGTCCCGCGCGCGGCGTCGATCCGCCTGGCCGGGTAGGTCAGCCGCGGCCTGACCTCCAGGTCGACGGCCAGCACGTCACCCGGCTGCCAGCGGCGCCGGAGGACCACGTAGCCGTGGTCGGCCGGATCGCGGAAGACGGCCCGGCCGTTGAGGCGCACCCGGGCGCCGGTGCTCCAGCCGGGAATGCGGATCGCCAGCCCGCAACTGGCGGGCGGGGCGCTCCGCACACGCATGGTGATAGCGCCCGACCAGGGGTAGTCGCTCTCCACCTCCACTTCGAGGCGGCCGGCCACGAGCGGGGCGGCGATCATCGCCGCCGGGAACTGGTGCACGTACAGGACGTCATCGGCCACCGTCGCGATGTAATGCTCAAGTGACGCGACGAGGCGCATGATGTTGGGCGGGCAGCAGGCGCAGGAAAACCACTCGCGACGCCGCCCGGGGTCGTCCTCCTCGAAGTGATCAGCGCGCCGCTGCAGCGGGTTGACGTAGAAGAACCGGTTTCCGTCCGTGGACGTCGCCGCGGCGAACGTGTTGAAAAGGATCCGCTCCATCAGGTCGGCGTACTTGCTCTCGCCGGTGGCGAGCAGCAGCCGCCAGCTCCACTGGAAGCTGGCGATGGCCGCGCAGGTCTCGTTGTAGGCGCGATCCGGTGGCAGTTCGTAGCGGTCCCCGAAGCTCTCCCCGGAGTGGCGCGACCCGTTGCCCCCGGTGAGGTAGGTCTTGGCCGCGACCATGTCGTCCCAGCGGGCCGCGGATGCGGCGAGGAGTTCGGAGTCAGCGGTCTCGGCCGCCACGTCCGCGATCCCGGCCTCCAGGTAGAGCGCCCGCACGACATGGCCCTCTTCCGTGACCGACTCGCGGACCGGACAATGGTCTTGCAGGTAGCGGCGGCCGAACCCGGAATCCCCGATCAGCCCGTGGCCGCGTTGCTCGACGAACTGGCCAGCCAGCCGGAGGTATGGCTCGTGACCGGTCTCCCGGTACAGCTCCACCAGCGCGGTCTCGACAATCGGGTGGCCGTCGAGACCGGCCTGCGTCCCCATGAACTCCTCGACGAGGTGGTCAGCGAATCTCCTGGCCACGCCGAGCAGGCCGGTCAGGCCGGGACCCCGGTGGCAGGCGACCGCCGCCTGGATGAGGTGACCGGCGCAGTACAGCTCGTGGCTGGACGCCAGCCTGGTGTACCGCGGCACCCCGGTGACCTGCACGTAGGAGTTCAGGTACCCATCGGCCTGCTGCGCCTTCTCCAGCAGCGCCGTCGCCTCGACGGCGAAGTCGGCCAGATCGGGGGCGGCGGTCCGGGCCAGCTGCCAGCCGACCGCCTCCAGGGTCTTGTACAGGTCAGAGTCCATGAACCGCGGGCCCCGGTACCCCTCCGTGGCCCCGCTGATCGCGAGGCGCAGGTTCGCGAGGTTGCCCGCGGTCTCCAGCTGGCGCAGCGCCAGCGGGAGGCTGACCTCGAGATTCCGCTGCTGCCAGGCGTGCAGCATCCCGCCGGTCAGGCTGACGCTGGCGCCGTCGAGCGGCCCGTGGTCGAGGGGCCCGTGGTCGAGGGGCCGGTGTGCGACGGCCGCGGCCGCGGTGGGACGTACCGGCCCGAGGGCGGTGTGACCTTCTCCGGCAGTGCCCACCTGAGCTGCTCCGCCTTCCGATGCGAGCCGCTCCGGGCGGCTCGTCGCTGTGATGGGTGGTTTAGGTGTGAGGAAATGCTTTTCTTTAGCAACGTAGGGTTCGTGGTAGAGGGCGTCAAGCCTGTATAGTCGCGTTTTGATTACAGATTCCCGACCGCGGGGCTGTAGGAGATGATGGAGCAATCGTTTGCCTCCAAGGGGTTCGGCGCCCAGGGGTTCGCCGCACAGGGGTTCGCCGCACGGTGGTTCGCCGCACGGTGGTTCGCCAAACCGGGGACCTGAGTCGAGGCGCGTCACCATCCGGGACGTCGCAGCGCTGGCGGGCGTCTCGATCGGTACCGCGTCCAAGGCCCTGAACGGCCAGGGCAAGCTGCGCTCGGAGACCAGGGACCGGGTCGCCGCGGCCGCCCGCGAACTGGGCTTCGCGCCCAACATGCTGGCCCGGGGACTGCTCGGCGGGCGGACCTACACGGTCGGCGTGATCACCACCGACAGCTTCGGCCGGTTCAGCATCCCGGTCATGCTGG
>DAIRVB010000180.1:0-7889 GCA_036803065.1 Streptosporangiaceae bacterium | reverse complement strand
GAGGCGGCGATGAAGTACTTCCTGCTCGGCGCCTTCTCCTCGGCGTTCTTCCTGTTCGGCGTGGCCATGCTGTACGGGTTCTCGGGCTCGGTGTCGCTGGCGGCCATCGCGGCCGCGGCGAGCTCGAACACGGGCAGCGCGACGCTGCTTTACGCGGGGATCGCGCTGCTCAGCCTCGGGCTGCTGTTCAAGATCGGCGCGGTGCCGTTCCAGAGCTGGAAGCCGGACGTCTACCAGGGTGCCCCCACGCCGGTGACCGCGCTGATGGCGTCGTGCACCCTGGTCTCCGCGTTCGGCGCGCTGCTTCGCGTGTTCTATGTCGCATTCGGCCAGCTGACCTGGGACTGGCGGCCGTTCATGTGGGTGGTGGCCATCCTCACCATGGTGGTCGGCGCGATCATCGCGATCACCCAGACGGACGTGAAGCGCCTGCTCGCCTACTCCTCGATCGCGCACGCCGGCTTTGTGCTGACCGGGGTGGTCGCCGCGACCGCGTCGGGCCTGTCCGGGAGCCTGTTCTACCTCGCCGTCTACGGCTTCACGACCATCGGCGCGTTCGCGGTGGTGACCCTGGTGCGCGACCCGACCGGCGAGGCAGCGCACCTGTCCAGCTGGGCAGGCCTGGGCAAGCGCTCGCCGCTGGTGGCGGGTATCTTCGCCTTCTTCCTCCTGGCGTTCGCCGGGATCCCGCTGACCAGCGGCTTCACTGGGAAGTTCGCGGTGTTCCAGGCCGCGATCGCGGGCGGGGCGTTGCCGCTGGTCATCGTCGGAGTGCTCAGCAGCGCCATCGCGGCGTTCTTCTACGTGCGGGTGATCGTGCTGATGTTCTTCAGTGACCCAGCCCCCGGCGGTCCTGCGGTGGTCGCGCCCGGCCTGTTCACCGGCGTGGCCGTGGCGTTCGGCGTGATCACGACCCTGGTTTTCGGCATAGTGCCACAACCCCTGCTTAGCCTCGCGAATCATGCAGCTCTCCATCTGTTCGTCCGCTGACGCGGCTCCCGGCACGCCCGGGGTGTCCGGCCGCGCGGCCGGGGGCATATCTGGGGTTACCGATGAGTGGGAGCCTGCGTGATCACTGCTGTCCCCGTGGAACTGCCCGACGCCGCCCTCGCGGCTGAGATCGGTGACGGGCTGGCCTTGGTGGAGAAGTCGCTCGCCGCAGCGGCTCAGGCCGAGGAGACGCTGCTCGCCGAGGCCTCGCGGCATCTGATCGATGCGGGCGGAAAGCGGTTCCGGGCCACCCTCGTGCTGCTCGCCGCCCAGTTCGGCAACCCCCGCGACGAGCGGGTCGTCCCGGCGGCGGTGGCGATTGAACTGACCCACCTGGCCACGCTGTATCACGACGACGTGATGGACGAGGCGGCGATCCGGCGGGGTCATGAGAGCGCGAACTCCCGGTGGACCAATACGATCGCCATCCTTACCGGGGACTTCCTGTTCGCCCGTGCCTCGCTGATCCTCGCTGATCTCGGCGACGAGGCGATCAGGATCCAGGCGGAAACCTTCGGCCGGCTGGTGAGCGGACAGATCGCCGAGACCATCGGTCCCGCGCCCGGCCAGGACCCCCTCGCGCACTACCTCCGGGTGGTGACGGAGAAGACGGGATCGCTGATCGCCACGGCAGGCCGGTTCGGCGCGATGTTCTCCGGTGCTCCGGCCGAGATCGCCGCGCGGCTGGAGCCCGCCTGCGGCGCTATCGGCATCGCCTGGCAGTTGTCCGACGACATCCTGGATGTGGCCAGCGAGTCCGCGCAATCCGGCAAGACGCCCGGCACCGACCTGCGCGAGGGAATCCGGAGCCTTCCCGTGCTGCACGCCCTCCGGGCGGCCGGTCCTGGCCATGAACGGCTCAGCGAACTCCTGCTCAGCGCCGACCTGACCGACGAGTCGCTGCACGGCGAAGCGCTCCGGCTGCTGCGCGCCCACCCCGCGATGGAGGCAGCACGCGCTGATCTGCGGTCCTGGGTCAAGGCGGCGCGGGACGAGATCTCGGGCCTGCCGGACGTTCCCGCGCGGGCCGCGTTCGAGGCGCTCTGCGACTACGTGGTGGACCGCACCGGCTGACAAATACCGGCGTCGCGTCCGGGTTGTTATCGCACCTTGTCCTGCCTGTTACCACGTCTGATGCGGGCGTGCGCGACTGTTGACAGCCGAAGATGGCTCGTGGTTAAGTTCTGTATTGCGAATCCTTGTACGCTATGCGAACACCTCCGAATAGCCACACACTAGAGGCGTTTCGGCCACGACTCAGTAAGGCGCGGGCCGAGAAAGCGGCGCGGGCTTCAGGTTAGTTCAAAGGAGACGACGCCATGGGCCCTGAGAGAGCGGCCGCCAATCCTGTGCCGGAACAGCCCGTGCCGGAACACTCTGTCGCACGCCGCAGCGTGCTGGGGGGCCTGGGCGTCGGCGCCCTGGCCGCCGGCGCCGGCGGCGTACTGAGCGCTTGCGGCTCAGGGATCAAGGGTTCTGGTAGCTCATCCTCGGCCGGCACGATCACCATCGGCTTCATCACACCCCTCACCGGGAGCCTGGCTGGCTTCGCCTCCGGTGACAAGTTCGTCCTGAGCACCATCCGGTCATCCGCCGCGTACGCCAAGGGTTTCAAGCTCGGCAGCAAGACCTACAAGGTCAACGTCGTTGTCGCGGACAGCCAGTCGGACCCCAACCGCGCCTCGCAGGTCGCGCGCCAGCTGATCACGAGCAGCCACGTTGACATGATCCTCACCACCTCGACGCCGGAGACCACGAACCCGGTCGCGGGCGTCTGCCAGGCGCAGGGCGTTCCCTGCCTGTCCACGGTCGTGCCGTGGGAGGCGTGGTACGGCGGCCTGGGCGGCAATCCGGTCCAGCCGACGAAGACGTTCCAGTTCACGACCATGTTCTTCTTCGGCCTCAAGGAGTTCGCGGGCACCTTCGCGCCGATGTGGAACCGCATATCGACCGACAAGGTCGTGGCCTGCCAGTACCCGAACGACGCGGACGGCAATGCCTTCCGCGCCGGCTTCGAGCCGCAGATCAAGGGGGCCGGCTACAAGGTGGTCGACGGAGGGGCCTACACCGACGGCACCAGCGACTTCTCGTCGATGCTTTCGCTGTTCAAGTCCAAGAACGCCGAGGTGTTCAGCAACTGCCCGCTGCCTCCGGACTTCAACACGTTCTGGAAGCAGGCCGCCCAGCAGGGCTGGAAGCCGAAGCTCGCGACAGTGGCCAAGGTGCTGCTCTTCCCGGCCGACACCGCGGCTCTCGGCCCGCTCGTGAAGAACATCGCGACCGACTCGTGGTGGGGCCCGTACATGCCGAACAAGTCCTCGCTGACTGGCCAGTCCGCCAAGGCCCTGGGCGACGCGTACACGGCGTCGACCGGCGACCAGTGGGTGCAGTCGATCGGTTCCACCTACAGCCTGTTCGAGGTGGCCAAGGAGGCGTTCACGGCGGTCACCGACCCGCACGACAAGGTCGCGGTGGCCAAGGCGCTGCATAGCGTGAGCTACACCGGGATGTGCGGGGACCTCGACTTCGCCAACGGCCCGGCGCCGGGGGTGGGCATCATCAAGCCCGTCGGCGCGCAGTGGAAGACCGGCACCGGCAAGTACCCGTTCGAGATGGTGGTCGTCGACAACTCGCTGAACCCCAGCGTGCCTATCGGCGGGAAGCTTGAGCCCACCAATGCGTGAGCTGGTCCATGCCTGAGGCAGCGGATATGGATGCCTGAGGCAGCGGCGGGGGCCCTGCTGGAGCTTGAGGCGGTCACCAAGAGCTTCGGCAAGGTCGTCGTCGCGGACCAGTTGTCGCTGGCCATCGGCGCTGGCGACATCGTGGGTATCGTCGGCCCTAATGGCGCGGGGAAGACCAGTCTGTTCGGCTTGATCTCCGGTGATCTCGCGCCGTCCTCCGGGGAGATACGGTTCGGCGGGCATTCCGTCACCCGGCTGGACGCCGCCGCGCGGTGCAGGCTCGGTATCGGGCGGACGTACCAGGTGCCCAGGCCGTTCGGCGAGATGACCGTTTTCGAGAACGTCCTGGTCGCCGTGCAGCAAGGAGCCACGCTGCGGCGGCAGGCCAGCTACGAGCGGGCGGCGCAGATACTGGGCCAGACCGGGCTGGCGCCGGAAGCCAACATCCCGGCCGAGCGGCTCGGGCTGCTCCAGCGTAAGCGGCTCGAGGTGGCCCGGGCGCTGGCCACCGGCCCGCGGCTGATCCTGCTCGACGAGGTGGCAGGCGGGCTGACCGATCCGGAGGTGGCAGAGCTGCTGCGGATCGTGCGCGGCATCCGGGCCGAGGGAGTCGCCGTCCTGTGGATCGAGCACGTTATGCGCGCCCTGACCGCAGCGGTGGACCGGCTCATCTGCCTGGCGGGCGGCTCGTTCGTGGCCGACGGGGACCCCGCGGCGGTGCTGGCCGACCCGGCGGTCCGCGAGGTGTTCCTCGGCACCGGGGTGACCACGTCGCTGACGGGGCCCAGCGGGGCCGCAGGGCCGGCCCGGGAGGACTCGTGACCAGCCCGCCGGGCCAGGCTCCGGACGGCGAGGCACAGGCCGGCCCCGCACCGCACGGCCAGAGCCAGGACGGGGTTCCGTTGCTGGAGGTACGCGGGCTCACCGTGCACCACGGTCAGTTGCGTGCGCTCGCGGACGTGAGCCTGCGCGTGTTTCCCGGTGACGTCTACGCCATCATCGGCGCCAACGGGGCGGGGAAGTCCACGCTGCTGCGATCCATCGCCGGGCTGCACCACCCGACGTCCGGCTCGATCCTGCTGGACGGCGTGGATGTGACCAGTCAGCGGCCCGAACGCCGGCTGGCTGCGGGCATCGCCCTGGTGCCGGAAGGGCGGCGGCTCTTCGAGTCCCTGACCGTCCAGGAGAATCTCCTGGTGGGAAGCTCCTACGCGCGCCCCGGGCCGTGGAGCCTGGAGCGCGTGTATGAGCTGTTCGGCTGGATGCGTGAGCGCCGGACGCAGCGCGCCGCGCTGCTCTCCGGCGGAGAGCAGCAGGCGGTGGCGATTGGCCGCGCCCTGGTGGCCAACCCCCGCGTACTGCTGCTCGACGAGCTGTCGCTGGGGCTGGCCCCGGTGGTGGTCCACCGCATTTACGGCATGCTTCCCGAACTGCTGTCCGCCGGCGTGACCGTCCTGCTCGTCGAGCAGGACGTGAGCCAGGCGCTGCTGGTGGCGTCCCGGATCCACTGCCTGCTGGAGGGCACCACCACGCTCGAAGGCCCCCCCGGCGGGCTGAGCCCGGAGAACATCGAGAGTGCGTACTTCGGGCTGGCCGGGCCGAACGGGCATGTGTCCGGACCAGAAGGGGCACCAGCGTGATCTGGGTCAACACGATCATTCAGGGGGTGCTGCTCGGCGGGCTCTACGCGCTGTTCGCCTGCGGCCTGTCGCTGATGTTTGGCGTCATGAAGGTCATCAACCTGGCGCATGGGGACCTGGCCGTAGTCGCGGGCTACGTGGCCGTGGGCGTGATCGCGGTCACGCACATCCCGGCGGTGTGGTCCTTCGTGCTGGTCGTGCCGATCTTCGCGGTGTTCGGTTACGTCCTGCAGCGCACGCTTATCCAGGCCGCCCTCGACCGGGGTGTGCTCACCACGCTCCTGGTCACCTTCGGGCTCTCGGTTGTGATCGAGAACGCCCTGCTTCAGTTCTTCTCCGCGAACAGCCATTCGCTGGCCATCGGCTCTCTGGTGTCCGACTCGCTCAAGCTCGGCTCGCAGATCTCGATCGCCTACCTGTCCCTGGCGATTTTCGTGCTGGCCGTGCTGGTGCTGCTCGGGTTGCAGTATTTTCTGTCGCTGTCCAAGCACGGCAGGCTCATCCGGGCCGTTGCGGACGACCGGGAGGCCGCTCAGCTGTCCGGCGTGGATTACCGGCATATTTTCGGCATAGCGGCGGCGATCGCGTTCGCCACGGTCGCGCTGGCCGGGCTGGCATTCGGTATGGTGTCGTCTTTCGATCCCACCATTGGCACGACCCAGTTGCTGCTGTTCGCCTTTGAGGCGGTGGTGATCGGCGGCCTCGGCTCGTTGTGGGGAACGCTCGCCGGGGGGATCATCCTGGGGGTGGTCCAGCAAATAGGGTCGCAGATAAATCCCGCTGACCAGATCCTGGCTGGCCAGCTGATCTTCCTCGCGGTGCTCGTGCTCCGCCCGCAGGGCCTGACCGGGCGGAGGAGCTCATCATGAGTATCGCCGAACCTGTGGCACCACCCGTCCGGCCGGCTGTCCAGGTCACCCGGTCGCGGCGCCGTACCGGGTGGACTGGCCTGGTTGCCGTCGTGGCCGTGGCCATCCTCGCCTACCTGCCCTACCGCGTGTACTCCGGCACCACGGACCTGCTGGTCAACGTGTTCATCCTGATGGCGATGGCGAGCATGTGGAACCTGCTGGCCGGCTACGCCGGCCTGGTCTCGGTGGGCCAGCAGGCCTTCATTGGCCTGGGCGCGTACTTCGTCCTCGTCCTGGCCCAGCACGGCATCAACCCGTTCGTCGCGCTCCCCATCGCGGCGGTGGCCTGCGGGGTCGTCGGCCTGCCCGTGTGGTGGCTCCTCTCGCGCCTGCGCAGCGGCTACTTCGCTATCGCGAGCTGGGTCGTGGCGTCAGTGTGCGAGCTGCTCATCGTCCGCTTCCCCTCGCTGGGCGGCGGCACCGGCGCTCCCCTTCCCGGGCTGTCCAGCCTGAATCCCACTCTCCTCACCGCCTATACCTACTGGATCTCGCTGGCCGTGGTGGTCGCGGTGCTGGCCACCGTGTACCTGATGCTGCGCAGCCGGCTAGGCCTGGAACTCACCGCGGTGCGCGACGACGAGGTCGGGGCACGAAGCGTCGGGGTGCGCGTGGCAGGTGCCCGGCGGATGGTCTTCGTGGTGGCCGCGATCGGCTGCGCTGCGGCCGGCGGCGTGGTCGTTATCAGCCAGCTCAACGTGCAGCCGACGTCGGCGTTCAGCGTCCAGTGGTCCGCGGAGATGATCTTCGTAACCATCATCGGCGGCATCGGCACAATCGAGGGGCCCATCCTCGGCACCATCATCTTCTTCGTCCTCCAGCAGACCCTCTCCTCCTACGGGGCCTGGTACCTGATCGTCCTCGGAGTGGTCGCCATGGCCGTGGCCATCTTCGCCCGGCGCGGCCTGTGGGGCCTGGTCGCCGACCGGTTCCACATCAGGATTTTCCCGGTGGGTTACTGGCTCTGGCCGGATGGGCAGGGCCGGCCAGGGCGCCGCATGCCGGCCCTGCGCTCGCGTTAGTCCCGGGCTGTTCCCCGGGAAGATCCCAGCGCCCGCGGACGCTTATCTTCAGGGGGAGAAGGAGGACACGGTGGGCATATTCAGCTCGCACAAGACGCAGATGATCACGCCGGAGGAGGCTCTGCCTGGGCGGTCCACGCCGCTGGCGGTACCCGCGCGGCACGAGGTGCTCGGCACTCCGTTGCGGCCGCCTTATCCGGAGGGTACTCAGGTCGCCGAGTTCGCACTCGGCTGCTTCTGGGGGGCGGAGCGCACGTTCTGGCGGACGCCGGGAGTCGTCTCCACATCCGTGGGTTACGAGGGCGGCTACACGCCGAACCCGACCTACGAGGAGGTCTGCTCCGGGCGGACCGGGCACTCAGAGACCGTTCGGGTGGTGTTCGACCCGGCGAAGGTCTCCTACACCGACCTGCTCAAGCTGTTCTGGGAGTCGCACAACCCCACGCAGGGGCTGCGCCAGGGCAACGACGTCGGCTCGCAGTACCGTTCGGTGATCTTCTATGGATCTGACGGGCAGCGCGCGGCGGCCGAGGAGTCACGGACGGCTTACCAGAAGAAGCTGGCCGAGGCCGGTTTCGGGGAGATCACCACAGAGATCGTGCCGGGCGGCGAGTTCTATTTCGCCGAGGATTACCACCAGCAGTA